>DASWDK010000116.1:0-5445 GCA_036395335.1 Thermoanaerobaculia bacterium | reverse complement strand
GGCGAGACGTTTCAGCGAGCGGTAATAGAGGCTCGCGGCCGCGCGCGTCGGCCAGGGCTCCGGACGCCTCGTTCGGACCGCGAGAACCGCGGTCGCCCCCTCCCGCCACGCCGCGACCATTCGGGGGAGAAGTTCCGGAGGTTCCTGAAGGTCCGCCGAAAGAACTGCGGCGGCTTCGCCAGTCGTCTCCTGCAGCCCGGCGAGGATCGCCATTTGCGATCCGAAGTTGCGGGTCAGGCGAACTCCCCGGGCCTTTGGCCAGTCCGTTGCGATCGTCTGGATCCGCTCCCACGAGTCGTCCTCGGAACCGTCGTCCACGAAGATCGCTTCGAGCTCGAAGTCGCTCTTCTCCCCGATCTCGCGGAGCCGCTCCGCCAGCGACGGCAGCGTCCCCGCGTTGAAGTACACGGGAACGACGACGGAAATCCGCTCGCCGCTCACTTCTCCGTCTCGAAGAACTCGGCAACGCCCGAGACGACAGCTTCGACCTGCGCGTCCGACAGGGTCGGGTACATCGGGAGAGACAGGATCGTCTGGCAGGCGTCCTCCGAGACCGGAAAGTCGCCGCGCCGGTGTCCGAGAAAGGCGTAGGCGGGCTGGAGGTGGAGCGGCACGGGGTAATGGATCGCCGTCTCGATTCCGCGCGAGGAAAGGTGCCGGGCGAGCGCATCGCGCGCCGGCGTCCGGACCGGGTAGAGGTGCGGGGCGGGCAGCGAACCGGGACGGCGCCGGAGGACAGCGAGCGGCAGTTCGGCAAACGCGTCGTCGTAGCGTTTCGCGATCTCGCGTCGCCTCGCGTTGTCCGATTCGAGCAAGGGAAGCTTGGCGCGCAGCACTGCGGCCTGCAGCTCGTCCATCCGAGAGTTCCGACCTTCGACCTCCGAGTAATCCCGCCGGCTCCATCCGTATTGCCGCAGCCGCTCGATCGACCCGGCGAGCTCTCGATCGTCGGTGGCGACCGCGCCGGCGTCGCCGTACGCGCCGAGGTTCTTGGTTGGGTAGAAGGAGAACGCGGCGACGGTTCCGAAGGACCCTGCCTTCCTGCCGTCCGCGGACGCTCCGAGGCTCTGCGCGCAGTCTTCGACGAGGATTCGTCCGGTCTCGCGCGCGAACGCGCCGAGCCCTTCGACGTCGGCGAGACCTCCGTAGAGGTGAACGGCCAGGAGGAACCGGACCCGGGGCGCCGCGGCGCGCTCTGCATCCGCGCGGCCGAGCGTCAGAGTGTCGCGATCGACGTCGGCGAGCCTCGGCCGAGCCCCCGCGAGGCGAACTCCGGCGATCACCGGGACGCAAGCGTTCGCGGGAAGAAGGACTTCGTCCTCGGGTTGCGCGCCGGCGGCGACGAGCGCGAGGGCAATCGCGTCGGTGCCGCTCGCGCACCCGACCGCGCGCGAGACACGGAGATCGACCGCCAGCTCGCGCTCGAAGGCGGCGACCTCCTCGCCGAGGATGAACCGGCCGCCCGCGAGCACGCGCGAGATCGCGGAGTCGATCGCGTCGCGGCGCTTCCGGTAGTCCTCGTCGAGCGATCCGAACGGAACGCGCGCGGGCGCCGAAGCGGCCGCCTCTCTCACGAGGCCGGGATCTCCGCGATCGACCCGTCCGGTTGCATCTGGTATCGGCGGCCGCACGCGCATTCCGCCTTCCGGTCGTCGAATCGGAGGCTTTCGCCGCAACGGCACACGTGCCCGTGCACTCGCGCCGGGCTCCCGTACGCGAGCGCGAAGTCCGGCACGTCGCGGGTCACGAGAGCTCCCGCACCGATCATCGCCCACTGCCCGACGGAGATCCCCGGAAGGACGATCGCGCCGGCGCCCAGGCTTGCCCCGGTTCGAATCCGGGTCCGCGGATACGCGTCGAGCCGCCGGCCGCTCCGGGGCCGAGGATCGTTCGAGAACGACACGTCCGGTCCGACGAAGACGTCGTCTTCCAGCACGAGCCCGTCGTAGAGAGAGACGCCGCACTTGACCGTCACCCGGTCGCCGATCACGACGTCGTTCTCGACGAAGCAGCGGTCGCAGATGTTGCAGTCGCGGCCGATCGTGGCGCCCGCGAGCACGTTGACGTAGGCCCAGATGCGGGTTCCCTCTCCGACGCGGGGAGACGCGACGAGCGCGGTCGGATGGATCGTGGTCATCGGATCGATACGGTTGAGCTTAACCGAACATCATGCGCTCAGAAGTAGTCTGCCCGGCGGTTCCGATAGAACTCGACGGTCCGGCCGAGCCCGTCGCGAAGGTCAACGCGAGGCCCCCACCCGGTGAGCCTCCGGATCTTCGAGATGTCCGAAACGAAGTCGCCCGGCTCCTGCGCTTTTCTCTCCGGCGTGAAGTCGGTGAAGGCGAGCTGCGTACCCGGAACCAGGTCGCGGAGGATTTCCGCAACCTCGAGAAAAGTCGACGCCCGGTCGTTTCCGACGTTCACCACCTCGCCGACCATCGAAGGCTCGGTCGCCGCCGCGACGAGGGCTTCTACGCAGTCGTCCACGTAAAGGAAGTCGCGCAGGATCTTTCCCGAGCCGAAGATCGGGATCGGCTCTCCGGCGAGCGCGAGCCGGACGAACCAGTTGACGACCCCGAAGTGCGAGTGCCTCATCTGCCCGCGCGGACCGTAGACGTTCGTGAGACGCAGCGGCACCGTTCGAATTCCGTGGATGCGCGTGTACGTCCGGCAGATCATCTCCGCGGAGAGCTGCGAGATCTCGTAGATGCCGCGCGGGTCGGCCGGCGTCTCCTCCGAGACGGGGAGGGTGACGGCTGGTCCGTACTGGCCGCGCGTGCCGGAGCGCACGACGAGCGCTTCGCGGTTCTGCTTGCGGCACGCTTCCAGGACGGCCGCCGTGCCCTTGATGTTGATGTCGATGTCGGGGTATGGGTTCGAGAGGGACAGCACGTGCGAAACCTGCGCCGCCAGGTGGAAAACGACGTCGCGCCCTTCGACGAGCCGCGCCATCTCCCCCTCGTCCCGGACGTCGGAGAGATGGACCTCGAGCTCCGTCCGCACCTCGCGGACGTTGGCGAGGTTGCCGCCGTAGCCTTCGATCATCGCGTCGCAAACGGCGACGCGCGCGCCCTCCGAGAGCAGACGGATGGCGAGGTTCGACCCGATGAAGCCGAGGCCGCCGGTGATGAGTACGTTTTTCCCGGCGAGGGAGCGCATTCGCCGCGTCACGATAGCATCGGCGGTACAATCCGCTCGAAGAGAGGACGTTCGGAAGAGCCGCCGCAAGCATGACGTCGCCCCGCCGAATCCTGGTCGTCGTCGGGACCCGGCCGGAGGCGGTCAAGCTGGCCCCCGTGATCCGCCGCCTCCAGCGCGATCCCGCGCGCTTCGAGACCATCGTCTGCGCGACCGCGCAACACCGCGAGATGCTCGACTCCGTGCTGTCGCTCTTCGAGATCGAGCCGGACGTCGATCTCGATCTCATGCGTCCCGACCAGGCGAGTAACGAACTCGCCTCCCGCGCGTTCGCCGGGCTCGATTCCGTTCTCGTCGAGCGGAGCCCGGACTGGCTCCTCGTCCAGGGGGACACCACGACCGCCCTGTGCGCGGCCGTCGCTGCTTTTCATCGAAAGATTCGTGTCGGTCACGTCGAGGCGGGTCTCCGGACGGGCGACCTCGCCCATCCGTTTCCGGAAGAGATGAACCGCCGCGTCGTAGACCTCGTAGCGGACGCCTGCTTCGCCCCGACGCGTCGCGCCGCGGGCGCGCTCGCCGCGGAAGGCGTTCCCGCGGACCGGGTCCATCGGACCGGAAATACGGTCGTCGACGCGCTCCATGAGATCGCGCGCCGCGACGCGGAGGCCGCCGAAGAAAACCTGGTTCTCGTGACGGCCCATCGGCGCGAGAGCTTCGGCCAGCCGCTCGAAGGAATCCTTCGGGCCGTCGGTCGTCTGGCGCGCGCCTTCCCGGAAACGCGCTTCGTCCACGTCGTTCACCCCAATCCGAGCGTGAGCGGCCCGGTCCGAGCGAGCGAGACGACGGAGAACCTCGAGCGGATCGGCCCTCTCGACTATCGCTCGTTTCTGCGATTGCTCCGGCGGTGCCGGCTCGTGCTCTCGGACTCCGGAGGAGTCCAGGAGGAGGCACCGACGTTCGGAAAGCGCGTGCTCGTCCTGCGCGAGAAGACGGAACGGCCCGAAGGGATCGAGGCGGGCTTCGCCCGTCTCGTCGGAACCGACGAGGAGCGAATCTTCGAGGAGGCCGCGAAAGTCCTCTCGGACCGCTCCGACCTCGGCGCCCGGGAGGGAGCGGGCAACCCCTACGGAGACGGCCGCGCGGCCGAACGGATCGTCTCCGCTCTCGCGGGCGTCCCCTACGAGCCCTTCGAGGCCGCGGCGCCCCGCGTGGCCGTTGTCTAGCTCGGCTCACCTTCGCCGCTTTCTGCGTGATCTGCTCCCGGCCGGTCTCCGCGAGACGTACCACCGTTACGCGCTGCAGCGCGACTTCGGCATCGAGGCGCGAACGGGGGAGCGGCGCCGGTCCTCGCTCGACCGAAGTCTCCCTCGCGGCCTGAACGTGATCGGATACTTCGATTCGCCGACGGGCGTCGGCCAGTCCGCGCGCTCTCTCGCCCGGGCTGCCGAGGTCGCGGGCATGCCGGTCTCGCGGATCGATGCCTCGGCGCTCGAGACGGCACCGCCGCAGGAGGCGGTGTTCGCTGCCAATCTCTTTCACGTCAACGCGGATGGCGCCGCCTCGACCGTCGAGATGTGCGGGCCCGCTCTTCATCGCGGGCACGCGAACGTCGGCTACTGGTACTGGGAGACCGAGGACTTTCCCGCGCGGTGGACCGACCGCTTCGCCTATTTCGACGAGATCTGGGTCGCTTCGGAATTCTGCCGGCGCGTAATCGCCAGGGTCTCGCCGATCCCCGTCGTCGTCGTGCCTCCGCCGGTGATAATTGATCGAGCAGCCGCCGACACTTCCCGCGCCGGCGGCCCGTTCCGCTTCCTCACGGTCTCCGACGCGCAGAGCGGCCCGGAACGCAAGAACCCGCTCGGGACCGTGCGCGCTTTTGCACGCGCGTTCCCTTCGGAGGGGGACGTCCGCCTGACGGTCAAGATCGGCAACGCCGGCGACGCTCCCGGTCTCCTGGACTTACTCTCCCGGGCGGCGCCGGAGGCGAGCGTCGAGATCGACGGCTCACGCGCGGCCCGCGGAGACGTCGAACGCCTGCTGGCGGGATGCGACGCCTACATCTCGCTCCACCGCGCGGAGGGGTTCGGGTTCCTGATCGCCGAGGCGATGGCGCTCGGCAAGCCGGTCATCGCGACCGACTATTCCGGCAGCCGTGACTTCGTGGACGAAGCGACGGGATTCCCGGTCCCGTTCGAGACCGTCACTCTCGAGCGAGCCGTCGGCCCATACGAAGCCGGTACCCGGTGGGCGGAGCCGGACGAAGGAAAGGCGGCCGCCGCGATGCGCCGGGTCGTGGAAGACCTC
>DASWDK010000115.1:0-7377 GCA_036395335.1 Thermoanaerobaculia bacterium | reverse complement strand
GTCCATCCGCGGCCCGGGTTTCCCGGCGGGTAGTTCGCCGGGCGAAGGAGTCGATCGGAGGAGTCCAAGACCGCGTAGATCTCCTTCTTGTCCCAGATGTGGTTGCCGGAGGAGAAGACGTCGATCGGGAGCTTCGAGAGCTCCTCGAACAGCTCCACCGTCAGCCCGAAGCCGCCCGCCACGTTCTCGACGTTGACGATCGTGAAGTCGACGTTCTTGCGGTCGATGAGCGAAAGGAGCGCGCGGTCGAGCGCCCGGCGGCCCGGTTGTCCGACCACGTCGCCGACGAAGAGGATGTTCATCGCGAGACCGGCTACCTAGCGGGCGTACTCGACCGATCGGGTCTCGCGGATGACGGTCACCTTGATCTGACCGGGATACTGCAGCTCCGCCTCGATCTTGCGGGCGACGTCGCGCGACAGCCAAAGTGCCTCGTCATCGGTGACGCGGTTTGCCTCGACGATGATGCGCAGCTCGCGACCCGCCTGGATGGCGAACGCTTTCTGAACTCCTTTGAATCCATCGGCGATGTGCTCGAGCTTCTCGAGCCGCTTGACGTACGTCTCGAGGATCTCGCGGCGGGCCCCGGGCCGTGCCGCGGAGAGCGCGTCGGCACCGTTGACGAGGACCGCTTCGAGCGACCGGGGCTCGTAGTCACCGTGGTGACACTCCATCGCATGGATCACGTCGTCGGCCTCACCGAACTTCTTCAAGACCTCGCGGCCGAGCTCCAAGTGCGTGCCTTCCATCTCGCGATCGATGGCCTTTCCGATGTCGTGCAGCAGTCCGGCGCGTTTGGCGATCTCCGTCTTGGCGCCGAGTTCACCGGCCATGCTCGTGGCGAGCCAGGCGACTTCCTTGGAGTGCTGCAGGACGTTCTGTCCGTAGGACGTCCGATACTTCAGGCGGCCGAGAAGCTTGATGAGCTCGGGGTGCAGATCCGGGATCGCGAACTCGAGAGCCGTCGCCTCCCCCTCCTGCCGGATCTTTTCCCACAGCTCCGAGCGAACTTTCTCGACGACCTCTTCGATCCGCGCCGGGTGGATCCGCCCGTCGACGATCAGCCGATCCAACGCGAGCCGGGCGACCTCGCGGCGGATCGGCTCGAAAGCGCTGATCACGATCGCCTCCGGCGTGTCGTCGATGATCAGGTCGACCCCGGTCGCCGCTTCGAGCGCGCGGATGTTGCGCCCTTCGCGTCCGATGATCCGACCCTTCAGATCATCCGACGGAAGCTCCACGACCGAAACGGTCGCCTCGACGACGGTGTCGGACGCCAGTCTCTGAATCGCCATGCCGATCTGGTGGCGGGCTTTCTGAGTCGCCTGCTCGATCGCCTCCTCCTCGATGCGCCGCATGAGGCCGGAGGCTTCGACGCGGGCTTCGTTTTCGATCGACCGGATCAGATCCCGCTTCGCATCGGCCGCGGTCAGCCCCGAAATCTGCTCGAGGCGCTTCTGCTGGTCCTCGATCAGTTTTTGGGCGTCGGCATGCGCCTTCTCGACCCCCTTCTGGGCGTCGGCGAGCGCCTTCTCCTTGCGGGCAAACTCTTCCTCCCGCTTCTCCTGCTGGGAGAGCTTCCGGTCGAGGTTCTCCTCTTTCTGGGTGACCCTCTTCTCCAAGGCCGCGACATCCTGGCGGCGAAGCTGGATCGTCTTGTCGAACTCGACCTGCGCGGCGAGGACCTTCTCCTTCCCCTCGATGGCGGCTTCCCGAAGTCGCGCCTCGGACGCCCGGGTCGCTTCCGCCAGAACCCGGTCCGCTTCGAGGCGGATCGAGGCGCGCTCGCGCGCCACCTGCCGCTTGAGCAGGAAATACGCGACCAGAGCGAAGACGACCGCCAGGACCGCGGCCGCGATCGGGATCGCGACGGATGTGTTCATTTTCGGCTCCCCACGCCATGGGGCGCCGAAGTCGAGACGCGGCTACACGATTTCCCGGAAGCGACTCTTCCGACGAGGGTTTTGAATGGGGACGACCGTTCCTTCTTTCAACGCGACCGCTCGTTTCACTCGTGTCCCCGAGACACTCGGGGTTGCCGACGCCTCGCCTTCAGGCTCCCAGTGCGTCGTCCAGTTTTCGAATCAGGCGTTCGGCCCGGACACGGAAGTCCGCGGGCTCGCCTGTCCGACGCTTCTCCGCCTGGTAAAGATCATCCGAGATGTTCAAGGCAGCGAGGATGGCAATTTTCGTCGTATCCACCGTCGCTGTCCTTTCCGCAACTTCTTTCATTCGTGAGTCGACGAGGCGGGCCAGGTCATGAATGTAGGTGCTGTCACCCTCGGCCCGGACGTTGTAGGTCTGGCCGAAGATCTCCACCTGCGTGATGCTGCCCCGCTTCTCCACGCGATGGCCTTTGAGAGGGCTCCTTTCAATGAGTGAGTGTAGTTTTTGCACCCAGCCGAGTCAATGGTTTACGCAATCACGGGCGGCCTGCCTCAACCTTTCTTGTCGACCGCCTCGAGCGTCGCGACGAGCTTTTCCAGGCGCTCGCGGACGACTTCCTGTTCTCTTTCGAGCCGCTCGACCAAGCCTTTCGAGTCGGCGGCGTCCTTCTCGCCGCGACGCGCGGCGGCGAGGTCGCCCTTCAACCGCTCGTTTTCTCCCTCGAGGGTCGAGAGCCGGGAGAGCAGCTTCTCGATCTTCCGGTCGAGAACGTCGAAAACCTTCGTCTGGTCCATTCCCTCCTCCTCAGATTCGGACGGCGAACTCCTTCGCAAGCGCCGCCGCGAGCCGATCCCTTTCAAGATTCACTTCCGCCTGTTCGAGCGTCCTCTCGGGAGAGCGGAAGGTCAAACGGATCGTGGTCTTCACTTCTCCCTGGGCGACTCCGGGCCCTTCGTAGCGGTCGAGAAGCTTCAACGACTCCAGGTTCGGAAGGTCGAGCCCCCGGCTGAACGCCTCGAGCCTTTGCCAACCGAGATCGCGCGGATGGGCGAACGAGAGATCGGCGACGATCGGGGGAAAAGCGGAGTACCCCGCGTAGCGCGTCGGCCGGCCGCCCCGCGGGATCGCGTCGACGAGGATCTCGGCGGCGCACACTCCCTCGGGCAGCCGACGCTTCTCCCGCTCTCTGTCGCTCACCGCGCCCGCGACTCCGAGAAGCCGGCCTTCGGCGCTTTCGCAGCACGCCGCGGCTCCCGCCGCGAATGCGTCGGCGCGGAAGGGTTTCCACGCCAGCCGGGCGGGATCTGCCCAGGGCTCGAGCAACCGCTCGAAGAGTCCCTTGACATCGAAGAAGTCCGCCGCGCGCGAGGCGACCGGCACGCTCCAGTGCGGCCGGACGTCCCCTCCCACCGCGAAGGCGAATCGCCGCGACTCGAAGCTCTCCGGGCGCGAGGGATCACCCTCCGCTCCGAAGCTACGGCCGACCTCGAAGAGGGCGACCTCGCGGGCTCCATGCCGGAAGTTGCGCGAGACCGCGTCTAAGAGACCGGGAAGAAGCGTCGCGCGCAGGTCGCGGCGCGACGCGTCCACTGGATTCGCGACGGACAGCGGCGTATTCGCGGTCCTGGTCGCCTCGAGCCACGCGGAAAAAGAGGACTCGTCCGCTTCCCGGTCGACGAAAGGATAGGAAAAAGTCTCGTGGAGGCCCGCCGCGACCGCCTCGTCGCTCAGCTTCTCCTCGACGAGGCGCAGCGGTTCCAGGTGCCCGCCGGCGCCCGCCGTCGCCGGAAGCCGCGACGGGAGACGGTCGTATCCCCAGACGCGGAGCACTTCCTCAACGAGGTCTTCCTCGATCGCGACGTCCGGGCGAAAGCTCGGAATTCCCGCAGTCAGCCGCTTCGCGCTGCGCTTTGCGATCGCGAAGCCCAGTCGCGCGAGCGCCTCCGCCGCGAAGTCGAGATCGAGACGCTTGTCGCCGGAAAGGAGTCGTAACCGCTCCAGCCGCAGGACTGCGCGGCGGTGCGCGAACGCGCTCCCGCGCGCATCGATCCGGCCTGGAGCGAGCGTGCCGCCCGCGGCCGCGAGCAGGAGCGAAGCGGCGAGATCGAGCGCCTCCGGAATCGCCTCCGGATCCGCGCCGCGCTCGAAGCGGTGCGAGGCGTCGGTGTGCATGCCCAGCCGGCGCGACGTCCGCCGGATCGCGACCGGGTCCCACCACGCCGCCTCGAGGAGGACGTTGGTCGTCTTTTCTGAGACCGCCGTATCGAGACCCCCCATGATCCCGGCCAGGGAAACGGCGCGATCCGCGTCGGCGACGACGACGTCGGAGGGCTCGAGGACCCGCTCGACGCCATCCAAAGTAACCAGCTTCTCGCCCCGCTTCGCCTTGCGCACGACGATGCCACCGCGGAGCCGATCGAGGTCGAACGCGTGAAGCGGCTGGCCGATGTCCCAGAGCGCGTAGTTCGTCGCGTCCACGACGGCGTTGATCGGCTTCGCCCCGATCGAGGCGAGGCGGGTGCGGACGCGGCCAGAGGAACCGGCGCTCCGGACGCCGCGGACCACGCGCGCGCCGAAGCGACGGCAAAGGCGCGGAACTGCGATCTCGACCGAGGAGAGCTCGTCGACGGGCGGACCTCCGGATGCGGGCTCGGCTCGTTGACGGCCGCCGCGATCGAATGGAACTCCGGACATCGCTGCGATCTCGCGGGCAAGGCCGCGATGGTTCATCGCGTCCGGCCGGTTCGGCGTGATCTCGACGTCGAAGAGGACGTCTCCCCCCGCCTCCTCCGAAGACTCGACCGGAAGCCCGGCGCGCTCGAGCAGCCGGCGCACGCCGTCGGCTCCGCCCGCGTCTGCGACGGAGACGTGTTCGCCGAGCCAGTCGAGGGAGAACCTCATGAGATCTGCGCGAACTGAGAGAGGAACCGCTCGTCCCCCTCGAAGAGAAGCCGCAAGTCCGGAAACTCGTAAAGCATCATCGCGACGCGGTCGAGCCCGAGGCCGAAGGCGAAGCCGCTCCACTCCTCGGGATCGATCCCGCAGGCGCGAAGGACTGCCGGGTGGACTTCCCCCGCTCCCGCCATCTCCATCCATCCCGATCCCTTGCAGGTCCGGCACCCCGAGCCTTTGCAGAAGATGCAGGTCACATGGACGTCGGCGCCCGGCTCGACGAAAGGAAAGAAAGTCGGGATGATGCGCACCCGGGTCCCGGCTCCGAAGAGCCCAGCGAAGAACGCCTCCACGGTCCCTTTCAGGTCAGCCATCGAGATCCCGCGGTCGACCACGAGGCCTTCCACCTGGTGGAAGACCGGCTGGTGGGTCGCGTCGACGGATTCGTTTCGATACACGCGCCCCGGAACGATGATCTTCAACGGCGCGCCGCGCTTTCGCATCTCGCGGATCTGTACCGGTGACGTGTGGGTGCGCAGGAGAAGAGGCGATTCGGCCTTCCGGTCGAGGAAGAGCGTGTCCTGAGCGTCGCGCGCGGGGTGCTCCGGCGGAAAGTTCAACGACTCGAAGTTGTGGAGGTCGTTCTCGATCTCCGGTCCGTCCGCGATCGAGTAGCCCATCCGAAGGAAGATTTCTTCGATCCGCCGGCGCACGAGCGTGACCGGGTGGAGCGAGCCCGCTCTCGTCCGACGGCCCGGCAGCGTGACGTCCACGGCGGCGGCGCGCTCGCGGCGGTCCGCCTCGGCGAGCGCGAGCGCCTCCCCGAGCCGCGCGATGCCCTCCTCGACCTCACGCTTGGCGGCGTTCGCGCGCGCTCCGTAGCCGGCTCGCTCCTCCGGAGGGAGCTCGCGCACACGCGTGAAAAGCGCGGGAACGAGTCCTTTCTCCCGGCCGAGATAGCGGCCCTTGAAGGCCTCGAACTCCGAGCGCGACGAGACCCCGCGCGCCGCCTCCTCGCGAAAGGAGTCGAGGAGCTGCGAGATCGTGTCGGCAGACGAGACGGGGCCCGACCCCGCCGTCACGCCGATTGCAGCGCCTGTTTCGCCACGCCGACCAAGTGGCGGAAGGCGGGCGGATCGGTCACGGCGAGGTCGGCGAGCATCTTCCGGTTAATGTCGTTTCCCGCTTTCTTCAGCCCATCCATCAGTCGGCTGTAAGAGATTTCGTTCTCCCGTGCGGCGGCGTTGATGCGCACGATCCAGAGCCCGCGAAAGTCCCGCTTCCTCGCCTTCCGATCCCGGTAGGCGTACAGGAGAGACTTCTCGACGGCGAGCTTCGCCATCCGGAACGACTTCGATTTCGTCCCGTAATACCCCTTGGCCAGCGCGAGCGTCTTGGCGCGCCGGTTCTTTCGTTTCGGTCCTCTCTTGACGCGAGGCATTTCAATTCCTCCTCCCTTCTGCTGTCATTTCCGAGCCGGCAAGGGCCGAGGAATCTCGATCCGCGTCGAGATCCCTCGCTGCGCTCGGGATGACACTGAAGGACTGTCTTACGCGTAGGGCAGCATCTCCTTGACGCGCTTGTGGTCCGCGGGCGAGACGGAAGTCGACTGTGCGAGTCCGCGTTTCCGACCCGGGGCTTTTTTCGTCAGAATGTGGCTCTTGTAAGCCTTCGCCCTCTTGAATTTTCCCGACGCGGTTCGCTTGAAGCGCTTCGCGGCGCCGCGGTGGGTCTTGATTTTGGGCATGGGATCACTCCTCTTATGCTCTCGCCGCCTTCTCGTGCACCTTGACGGGCGCGAGGATCTGGTAGAGGCGGTTTCCGAGCATCTCCGAACGCGACTCCGCCACGGCTTTCCCGGCGAGATCGAGCAGGAGTCGATCGAGGACCCTCTGCCCGTTCTCCCGGCGGGCCATCTCTCGTCCGCGGAACTGGACGGTCGCCTTGACCTTGTCGCCGTGGGCGAGGAACTTCAGGATGTTCTTGATCTTGAAGTCGTAGTCGTGGTCGTCGATGTTCGGTCGGAATTTCACTTCTTTCACCTGGGTCGTCTTCTGCTTCTTCTTCGAGTCCTGCTGTTTCTTCTTCTGCTGATAGATGAACTTTCCGAAGTTCATGATCCGGCAGACGGGCGGGTTCGCGGTTGGCGCGATCTCGACCAAATCGAGACTCGCCTCCTTCGCCTTCTGGAGCGCCTCGGCCATCGGCACGACGCCGAGCGGCTCGCCCCCTTCGCCGATCAGGCGGACCTCTCTCCACCGGATCTGGTCGTTGATTCGGATCGTCTTCTTATCGATCTTTCACCTCCGTCGTGAGCTCACGACTCTTCTGCGAGACCGCCTCGCGCGCGGCGTCCGCGAACGCGTTGATCGTCATCGATCCCGCGTCTCCCCCGTGCCGCAGCCGGACCGAGACCAGGCCGGCCGTCGCTTCCTTCTCACCGATGACGAGCATCGCGGGAACCTTCTGGAGCTCCGCCTTGCGAATGCGCGCGCCGAGCTTCTCGTTTCGTGCGTCCACTTCGACCCGCAGCCCGACGCCGGACAGCCGCTCCGCGGCGTTGCGCGCAGACGCGGCGAAGCGGTCGGACACTGGCAG
>DASWDK010000114.1:0-2836 GCA_036395335.1 Thermoanaerobaculia bacterium | reverse complement strand
CGGCGTCGGCGTCTGCTTCGCGATCGACGACAGGGTGACTCGCGCGCGCTCCGTCGGGATCGGAACGGGAATCCGGTAGACCCCGACGCGCGCCTTCTCCCGAAGATCCTTGCGCCACTTCTCGATCTCCTCCTCGAACGTGCGATCCTGCGAGCGCTTCCGCACTTCCTCGAGGACTGACTCGAACGGGGGCACCGCGAGACCGGCGGCCCGGCGCTCGGGGACGTAGAACTTCTCGTACTCCTCCCGCGCGCGCGCTTCGTCGGCGAGCGCAACGGGGTTGAAGCGCTCTCGCAGGTACCGCTGGATCAGGAGCTGCCGCTCGATCGAAGCGCGGACCTCCGCGCGGGTGAGTCCCGCCCCGGCGAACTCGGTCTGGGGATCCTTACCCGCGACCCGCAGGCGCTCTTCGAGCCGGCGCATCGCCGCTTCGATCTCCGCCGCGTCGGGCGGGACGGACCCGAAGCGCTGCGCGTCCTCGTACTCTAAGTGCTGGTCGATCAGCGCGTCGAGAACGCGGCCCCGAAACGCCTCCTGGGACTCGCCGGCTTCCGGCTGCAGGGCCGATACCACCATGGCTTTGCGGACTTCGCTCTCCGGAATCGCGACGTCGTTGACGGTTGCGGCGATGCGGTCGACGACGTCCGCCGTCAGCGCGAACGCCAACGCGAGCGAGAAGGAACCGAGAAAGCTTTTCACTTCGGCATGATAACCGTCGGATCGAAGACTTCGGCGACGCCGCGCATCCCGGCGCCTCTCACCGTACTATTTGGGGAGCGAATGACCTCGGAAAGAGCGGGCAAGCTCGTGATCGTCGGAACGCCGATCGGGAATCTCGAGGACCTCTCGCCGCGCGCGGCCCGGGTCCTTTCGAGAGCCGATGCAATCTTCTGCGAAGACACTCGCGTCACGGCGAAGCTCGCGTCCCGGATCCACCTGGGCGCGCCCCGAATCTCCTGTCCGGCGCCACGGGAGCGCTCGCGGGTCGCGGACCTCCTCGAGCGGCTCGGCCGGGGCGAGACGGTCGCGCTCGTTTCCGATGCGGGGATGCCGTCGCTCTCCGATCCCGGCGAACAGCTCGTCGAAGCGGCCGCCCGGGCAGGGTACCCGGTCGAGGTCGTGCCCGGCCCGTCCGCGCCGGCTGCCGCGCTCGCCGTCTCGGGCCTGCCGGCGGTTCCCCACTATTTCGCCGGGTTTCTTCCGTCCCGGCCGGGAGAGCGCCGGCGGGCTCTGGAGCGGCTGCGCGATCGAGAGGAAACCCTCGTCTGGTTCGAGGCGCCGCACCGTCTGCTCGCGTCGCTCGACGACGCCGCCCGGATTCTCGGCGCACGGCGCGCATGCGTGGCCCGCGAGCTGACGAAGCTCCACGAGGAAGCCGTTCGCGGGACGCTTCCGGAGCTCGCCGCGACCTTTCGGGAGCGGGAAGCCGGACGCGGCGAGGTCACGGTCGTCGCCGAGGGAAGACGCGTTGGCGCTTCCGCGGAAAAGCCGCTCGAAGAAATCGAGCGGGAGATCCGTCGGGCGCTCGCGCGCGGAGAGAGCAAGCGCAGTCTCGCGCGGGACATCGCGCGCCGATCCGGCCGATCCACCCGTGAGATCTACGCCCAGGCGGTGGCGCTCCAGGGACGGGCAACGGGAAACGGAAAACGGGAAACGTGAGCGCGTCGATCGTCCGGGTCGCGGGGCTGACGAAAGTCTTCCGGAGCTATCGCCGCGAAGAGGGACTCGCCGCGGCGCTCCGGTCCCTCGTCCGACGCGTCTCGACGGAGATTGCCGCGGTGTCGGATGTCACCTTCTCGATCGAGCCGGGAGAGATGGTGGGCTACATCGGCGCGAACGGCGCCGGCAAGTCGACGACCATCAAGATGCTCACCGGAATCCTGACCCCGACTTCCGGCGAGATCCTCTGTAACGGGTTCGTGCCGTACCGGGACCGCACCCGATACGTCGCCACGATCGGCGTCGTCTTCGGACAGCGCACTCAGCTGTGGTGGGACATCGCGGTCGTCGAGTCGTTCAAGCTCCTGAAAGAGATCTACGGAGTCTCCGACGAGGACTACCGCCATCGCATGGCTCTCTTCGACGCGGTCCTCGGCATCAATGCCTACCTGCACCAGCCGGTGCGCAAGCTGTCTCTCGGCGAGCGGATGCGGTGCGACCTGGCCGCTTCGCTGATCCACCGGCCGCCGCTCCTCTTTCTCGACGAACCGACGATCGGCCTCGACATCGTCGCGAAGGCTAACGTCCGCGAATTTCTCCAGGAGATCAACCGCGCCGAGGGGACGACTGTCCTTCTCACGACCCACGACCTCTCCGACATCGAGACCCTCTGCCGGCGGATCATCGTGATCGACCACGGCCGCCTCCTCTTCGATGGACCGCTCGCCTCTCTGCGCGATCGAATCCTGCCGGTCACGTCGGTCGTCTTCGACGTGAAGAGGGCGCCGGAGGCGGCGGAGCTCCGCTTCAACGGACTGCAGGCGCGGGAGATCGCATCGCACCGGTACGCCGTCGACATCGACCGGCGCTCGATCTCCGCGGCGTCGGCGGTCAAGGAGATCGTTAACCGATTCGAGGTGACGGATTTGACGATCGAAGAGCCGCAGATCGAGGAGGTCGTCAAGCGCATCTATCGCGAAGGAGTCGCGTGACGGTAGCGGCCGCCCAAGCCCCGGGAAGGTCGCGCGAAGCTCTCCTCCTTGCGGTGCTGACTGCGCTTTTCCTTTTGCCCTTCGTCGGGAAGGCGTTCCACGTCGACGACACCCTCTTTCTGAAGGCGGCCCGGCAGATCCGCGAGCACCCGTTCGACTTCTACGGGTTCTCCGTGAACTGGTAC
>DASWDK010000113.1:0-3109 GCA_036395335.1 Thermoanaerobaculia bacterium | reverse complement strand
CCGCAGCGGCACTCGGGGCGGAAGCATTCGCGACATCGGACCGGTCTGGAAGAAGTGGCCGGACGCCGTGAACGCCATGACGACCGCGAGAGCGATCCGGCCGCGGAGATCCGGCGCGATCTCCGCCCGATCGGAGAGAGCACCCACCGCGGTCAGCAGGAGAAAGACTCCGAACAGCAGCCCGAGCAGGATCGCAATGACGCGCACGAGTCCCCGGGACTCTAACCCAGAGACTTCAGCGTCAAGACCTGCCGACCGGCACCACGACCTTCCCCTCGGTCTTGCGGCTCGCGAGCGCGCGGTGCGCGTCCGGCAGCCGCTCGAACGGAAACCGCGCTCCGATGACCGGACGGATCCTGCCGGAACGCCATTCCTCGAAGATCTCCGCCGCTCCCCGGCGAAGCTCGTCCAGACGGTTCGGAAGGAGAGAGAGGTTGAACCCGATCAGGGTGCGGCAAGAAGAGACGAACGAGAACGGCGCGAGGAGTCCCATCGCGGACAGCTCGCGCAGAGCGCGCAGGCGCGCGACGCCCCTCTTCCCGGACGCTGCGGCGAAGCCGTAGAGCACGTACCGCCCTCCGCGCGGGAGACGCCGCCACAGGGCGCGGAACGTCGCTCCCCCGATCGCGTCGATGACGACGTCCGGACGGCCGCTCGCGAGAGCGTCGCGGCGTCCCGCGGCGGCGTAGAGCCCGACCCGGTCGGCACCGAGCTCGCGGCACAGCGCGAGCTTCCTCTCCGAGCCGACCAGCGCGATCGTCTTCGCGCCGCGCAGCGACAGGAGCTGGAGCAGCGCGGTCCCGACGCCGCCGGCCGCGGCGGTGATGACGACAGTCTCGCCGGCCCGGACCTGCGCCTGGTCGATCGCGTACCGAGCGGTCAGATGCGCGACCGGCATCGCGGCGGCTTCGGCGAGATCGACGCCTTCGGGAAGCGGAAACACGGTCGACTCGCGGCAGACGACGCGCTCGGCGTATCCACCGAAGATCGGGACCGCCACGACCGGCCGGCCGGGAGCGATGTCGACGACTCCGGGACCGACCGATTCGACGACGCCCGCGATCTCCATGCCGGGCACGAACGGCGGGCGCGGCGTATTCGGATAGACACCCGCCCGCGCGAAGAGATCGGCGAAGTTGAGGGCAATCGCCGCGGTCCGGATCGCGACCTCTCCGGAGCCGGGCTCGGCATCGGCGCGCTCGCGAAGGCGGAGGCGCTCCGGTCCGCCGTACCGATCGACGAACCAGGCGCGCGATGTCACCGGCGAGCTAACGAAGCTGATTCACCAGAGACTTCAGGATGTCCTCTTTGCGTTTCAGGTCTTCCCGGAAATCCATGCTGTCGGTGTTCGCGACCTCCATGCGGAGCTCGGAGATGTACTCCTCGAGGACCGACCGCAGGACTTGCGCTTCCTCTTCCGCGAGCTGAATCGTCCGGTTCATTCGTGCTTTCGGCTGCGGCGGTCGCTTCGTGACCGGCAGCCGAGAGATTCTATCGCGCGCGTCGCTCGGGGAATCTTCGGACGCGTCTGCCGTGTTCGATCGCTCGTGTAAACGACCGAACATTCTCGATCGTCTTCGTGAATGCAAAGGAGACGGAAGAAATGAAGAAGGTCGCGATTCGACAGCTCGTGCCTGCGACGGCACTGCTGTTCGCTCTGGGGGTCACGCTGGCCTCCGCGCAGGACGCCCCTTCCGGATACCGGAAGATGGGCGGATTCGGGATCCTGAGAGGACTTTCGCGTCTCGACCTGACCGAGTCTCAGAAGAACGACGTTCGTCGGATCATGGACGCGCGCAAGGCGACGTTCGAGTCGCTGCACGAGCGAACGCGCGTCGACCGGAAAGCTCTCCGAGCCGTCTCCGAGGTCTCCGCGCCCGACACCTCCGCCGTCGGCGCAGCGTTCCTGAAGCTCCGGTCGGACCGGGTAGCTCTGCGCGCGGAACGGGAGAGCACGATGAAAGAAATCCGCTCCCTTCTCACGAACGAGCAGAAGGAAAGGCTCGACACGATGAGAGAAGAGCGCCGGGGGCACTTCCGGGGCCGGACGGGAATGCAGGGCTCGCCCGGACGTTAGAACCCGATCGACTCGCCGGAAAGGCCAGGGTTCTCGGGAGCCCGTGGCCCTTTTTTTGCTTCCGGGCTTGCAGATAGAATCCCGCGACGGAACTCCCAATCTTCGAGCTCCCGTTCGGGGGCTAAAGGAGGAATCAGCATGAAACCCAAGGGAATCCTGGCTGCCGCTGCTCTTCTCGTCGTGATCGCCGCTCTCGCCATCGGAGCGGACGAGAAAGCCAAGAAGACGGCGCCGGCGGCCGGCAAGATGGACGAAAAGGCCATGATGGAAATGATGGCGAAGTACTCGACGCCCGGCGCGGAGCACAAGAAGCTCGAGTCATTCGTCGGAACCTGGGACACGACCGTCAAGATGTGGATGGACCCGAATGCGCCGGCGCAGGAGAGCAAGGGCACGGCGGAGAACAAGATGGCCCTCGGCGGACGGTTTCTCGAGCAGAACTACGAAGGAACGTTCATGAACCAGCCGTTCACCGGAATGGGCTACACCGGATACGACCTCTACAAAAAGCAGTACGTCGGAGCCTGGATGGACAGCATGGGAACGACCATCATGAGCTCGACAGGAACTGCGGACCCCTCCGGCAAGACGATGACTTTCACTGGCACGATGGACGACTACACGACCGGAAAGAAGGCTAACTTCAAGGAGGTCATCACGGTCGTCGACGACGACCATCACACGTTCGAGATGTGGTGGCCGGCGCCGGACGGAAAGATGTTCAAGACGATGGAGATCAACTACACGCGGAGGAAGTAGCTGCCATTTCGGCTGTCGAAGAGGGGCGGGCTTCGGCCCGCCTTTTCTTTCAGGGCAGCGCTTCGAGTTTCTTCTTCAGAGCGGCGATCGTCTTCTCCGACCGCTGGCCCTCCGGAAGCGACTCGGCGAGCTTGACCGCGTCCTCCATCGTCTTGCGCGCTCCCGCCGCATCCCCCTTCTCCTTGTAGATGTCGGCGCGCGTCTGGAGGATGCCGAGCTTTCGGGGGCCGTAAGCCTTCGCGAGAGCGCGGTCCGAGGCGGCCAGGGCTTCGT
>DASWDK010000112.1:0-14694 GCA_036395335.1 Thermoanaerobaculia bacterium | reverse complement strand
ACGCCCAGGTGCCTCGTCAGCGACAGGATGATCTCGAGCCTTTCCACCGTGTCGGGATCGTAGACGCGCGTGTTCCCTTCGGTCCGGGTCGGCCGCAGAAGGCCCTCGCGCTCGTACATCCGCAGCGTCTGGGGATGAATCCCGTACTTCTCGGAGATCGCGCCGATGCGGTGTCCCGCGGTCGCTCCCTTCTTTCTCACCGCGACTTCTTGACCTCCACCGGGATCGGCTGCCCGCGGTCGGTCTTCGGGGCGACGACCCGGAGGATCCCGGACTTCAACGTCGCCTTGATCCGCGAGGAGTCGGTCGAAGCGGGAACCGAGAAGTCCCGCGAAAAGCTCCCGTAGATCCGCTCCATGCGGACGAATTGCCGCGGCGGCACGCCTTCGTCGACCCGGCGAACTCCCGAGACGCGGAGCTTGCCGTCGAGCGACTCCAAGTGGACGTCCTCGAGCTGGACGCCGGGGAGCTCCACGGAAAGGACGACCTCCTCCGCGGTCTCGTAGACGTCGGCGGCCGGCGACCAGAGCGCAGCGTCTAACCCTTCGTCGGGAAACTCGGTTCGGTGAATCGTCTCCTCGAAGAGACGGTTCATCTTCTCCTGGATCGCGAACAGATCCTGCATCGAGCTCCATCGGAAGCCGGTCATCTCGTCTCCTCGGTCAACTCGTCTCCCCGGCACGACTCGCGAAGTACGCTCTCATTTCTTTTCCGTATCCACGTACTCCGTGTCGATGACCTCGTCTTCCTTCGGAGCCGAACCCGAATCTTCTCCTGTCGACGGCCGCGCGCCGGCGCCCGCGCCGGCGGCCGTTCCCTTGTAGATCGCCTCGGCGAGGCGGTGCGAAGCCTGCTGCAGCCGCTGGCCGGCCTGATTCATCGTCTCCGCGTCGTTCGAGTCGAGTGCTTTCTTCGCGTCGGCGATCGTGGACTCGAAGGTCGCGGCCTCGGCGGCGTCCAACTTCTCGCGGTTCTCCGAGAAAGTCTTCTCCGTCGAATACACGACGCTGTCGAGCCGGTTCCGCGCCTCGATCTCCTCGCGGCGCTTGCGGTCTTCCTCGGCGTGCGACTGAGCGTCCGTGACCATCCGATCGATCTCGTCTTTCGAGAGGCCGGAGGAAGCCGTGATGGTGATCTTCTGCTCCTTGCCGGTCCCGAGGTCTTTGGCGGAGACGTTCAGGATCCCGTTGGCATCGATGTCGAAAGTCACCTCGACCTGCGGCATTCCACGGGGCGCGGGGGGAATTCCGATCAGATGGAAGACGCCCAGAAGCTTGTTGTCCCGCGCCATCTCGCGCTCCCCCTGGAGAACTTTGATCTCGACCGACGTCTGATTGTCCGACGCCGTCGAGAAGACCTCGGTCTTCTTGGTCGGGATCGTCGTGTTGCGCTCGATCAGCTTCGTCATGACTCCACCCAGCGTCTCGATGCCGAGCGAGAGAGGTGTGACGTCGAGCAGGAGCAGGTCCTTGACGTCTCCCGCGAGGACGCCGCCCTGGATCGCCGCGCCGACCGCGACCACCTCATCGGGGTTGACGCCCTGATGGGGCTCCTTCCCGAAGAGCTCCTTCACCAGCTGCTGGATGCGCGGCATCCGGGTTTGCCCGCCCACGAGAACGACCTCGTCGATGTCCTTCGGCTCGACGCCGGCGTCCTTCAACGCCTGGCGGCACGGGGCGGTCGACCGGTTGACGATGTCTTCGACGAGCTGCTCGAGCCTGGAGCGCGTCAGCTTCAGCTGCAGGTGCTTGGGTCCCGATGCGTCGGCCGTGATGAAGGGCAAGTTGATCTCGGTCTCGACGACGTTCGAGAGCTCGATCTTCGCTTTCTCCGCGGCTTCCTTCAGCCGTTGCATCGCCATCGGATCCTTCGAAAGGTCGATGCCCTGGTCCTTCTTGAACTCCGCGAGGATCCAGTCGATGACGCGCTGGTCGATGTTGTCGCCGCCTAAGTGCGTGTCGCCGTTGGTCGACTTGACCTCGACCACTCCCTCTCCCACTTCCAGGATCGAGATGTCGAAAGTCCCGCCGCCGAAGTCGTACACGGCGATCGTTTCGTCCTTCTTCTTGTCGAGGCCGTAGGCGAGCGCTGCGGCGGTCGGCTCGTTGACCAGGCGCTCGACGGTCAGCCCTGCGATCTGGCCGGCATCCTTCGTGGCCTGCCGCTGCGAATCGTTGAAATACGCGGGAACGGTGATGACCGCCCGGGTGACTTTCTGTCCGAGGTAAGCCTCTGCCGCTTCCTTCAGCTTTCCGAGGATCATCGCGGAGATCTCAGGCGGCGAATAGTCCTTGCCTCCCGCCTTCACCCGCACGTCGCCGTTGCCCGCCTGGGCGACGGTGAACGGAACCATTTTCATTTCCTCAGACACTTCCGAGAATTTGCGTCCCATGAATCGCTTGATCGAAAAAACGGTATTGGCGGGATTGGTGATCGCCTGTCGCTTCGCGACCTGGCCGACCAGGCGCTCCCCGCTCTTCGAAAACGCGACCACCGAGGGCGTCGTCCGGTTGCCCTCCGCGTTGGGGATGACGACCGGGTCCCCGCCTTCCATCACGGCGACGCACGAGTTCGTGGTGCCGAGGTCGATTCCGATGATCTTGCTCATTTCTTTCTCTCCTAACCGCTGCTTTTTTTTTGACGTGGCGAATTTAGAATCTTAGTGCCCTCTTGTCAAGTTCAAAATTGGTGATTCTAAGCCCTCTGGACTCAAATTTAGGCTTTGATCCTCCGACTTGGACCGGCACGCGTTACCGAACCACCTGGACGCCGGTCGGCTTCTCCGTCGAAATCGGCGCCGCCCCTCGGGGATGTGGTTCAGAAACCGGGGAAAGCTGACCCTCGTGAGCCAGATCGAGATCGATCTGCCCAGTTGAGGTGTAGCCGTACAGCGCGAACTTTCCGTCTTCGGGACGCAGGATGTACCGGTAAAACCGGCCATAGGGGTCCTTCAACGAACGCTCGTCCAAGATCCCGGCGGCGACCAGGTCGACGAGAGTCCTGGGATACCGACCGGTCGTGCCGTAGTACACGCGGACGCCCCGCCCGACGGCGAGGAGCCTGGCGAGCGAGCTCGCCCGGAAGAGGTCCCGGATCGGCGTGTTTTCCGAGACGGGCCGAAGGAAGAGGTTGGCCGGGTTTCTCGGCATGAGCGACACCGAGAATGTGGCAATCGCCGCGACCAGCACCCAGAGGACGACCGCGCCGGTCGGAAAGCGGGGCCGGGGAACTGGGACAATAGCGGCCGGAGTCTTCCGGTGATGACCCTCTTCGATCAGACCGCGATCGAGCAGATCGGAAATTCCCTTCAGGACGTCCAAGTCCGGCAGGAACGCGCGCTCCCGGATCTCTCCGACTGTTCTGCGCCCGTCGATCCACTTCCACGTCTCGGCTTCTCTTTTCAAGACGACCAAAGTGTCGTCTCCCGCGCTCGCACCCGCTGTCACCAGACGAAGTCCGTAGACGCCCGGCGCGCGTCGGAAGACGAGCTCGTTTGAGGAAATCTTCTGCTCCGCGGCGGGAAGCTCGTCGAACGTGCGGGCCGCCTCGAGCAGGATCGCCTCCGTCGGGATCGGGGCGAAAAGCTCCGCGTCGTGATCCACGGCGGACTGGGGAGTGAACCGGAAACGCCCCTCGGTCCAGCCGAAGGCGCCGAAGACGATCTTCTGGAATTGGATGCGGAATGCTTCGCGCAGGTCCTCGGGACGCACGAGCCTTTCCGAGATCAGCAGCCGTCCCAACCGCTCCTGGCGCTTCTTCTGAGTCTCCAGGACGATCGAGAGCTGCGACTCCGAGAGGAGGCCGGCCTTGACCAGAAGGGACCCGAGCCGATTTTCGAGGTGATGAGCGCTCGACTCGACCGACACGACGCGGCCGGTCAAGAAACCGACTGCGATCGTGTCCTTCGGTCCTTCAACGCTGAGTGTCCCGCTCTTGCGTTGCATGCCGAGCATCTGAAAGATCTCGGTCAAAGAGAAAACGCGGAGGTTTCCGTCAAGGCTCACGGGTCTGTCTCCAGGCGCCGACGTTCGAACCGATCCAGAGCGCGATCACGACGACGGCCGCGGCAATCCTTCCGGGCAGCATCTCCGCCGCGGGCGCGAGCGGGCGAAGGTCGAAGCGCCAGGGCCCGCCCACGGCGAACGTGACCGCGAAGAAAAAGAAAAGGAGCGCCGCGGCGGCGGCGAACGGTCGATGGAAGAAGAACCGGTGAATGCCAGGCGCGACCAGTGAGGCGAGCCGAATCACTTCCCGCCGCCGTCCACTGCGGCTCTCGGTTTCGCGCCGTTCCGCTTCGCGCAGCTCCTGGGAGACCTCCTCCTTGCGAGCGTGCAGGCGGACGCATCGACTGCAATAGAGCGCCGGACCACCGTATCGTTTGCACACCCGGCAGAATGCCCGGCCGCAACGAGAGCACTCGTTCGCGACACCGCGGTGAGAACGCACGGCCTTCAACACGAGCGCGAACAGAAGCGCCCCCCATGGCCCGAGACACCAGGGCGAGAGGAGGAGCTCCTTCGCGGACGACAAGGGTTTCCCACCCCTTGGGCCGCCCGTGCCTCTTTCTCCCCAGCGCTCGACGCGTTCGCGCGCGGTCGAAAGCCCGTATGCCGCCGGGACCACGCGGGACATCGGCGGCCGGGCAGACCAGGCGTCGACGTCCCGTCGGGAGATCTGAAGCGCCTGGGCGCGGGCTCTCTCCTGCCCCTTGAAGTCGTAGATCTCGGACCGCGCGACCGACAGGTTGTAGAAAGCTTCCGCCGCCAGCGGCTCGTGCCGAGCGGCTTCCTCGTAGTCTTTGATCGCTTCGGCGAAGTCTCCTTCGACGAACTGGACGTTGCCGCGGTTGACGAATGCCCGGTAGTTCCTCGGGTCGGCCTGGATCGCGCGGCCGTATGCCTCCAGCGCCTGCGGATAGTCTCCGGAGCGCTCGGCGTACATCGCCAGCAGGAACCAGACGTCGGACTGGTCGGGCGTGGCCGCGGCGATCGAGGCCAGCTCCTCCTCGACGCTCGAGTCCTCGCGGCGTTCCTCGAGATCGACCGCGGCGAGGTAGAGGGGGGATCGACGGATGAGGTTCTCGCGAGCGACCGTACTGACGAGGAGCGGAAGGAGACCGAGCGCAAGGAGAGCCCCGGCCAGCACGAGTCGCTCGCGCCGCTGCGAATAGGGATAGACGAGCGCGGCCCAGTAGAGCAGGAGCCACGCCGGCCCGAAAGTGAGGAAGAGCGGCAGCGCGAGCAGGAGAAGAGCGAGAGGCGTCGAGGCGCGGTGTCCGAAGGGGCGGCTCCCGACCTCCTCCAGGTCGTGCCACAACTGTCGGAGGTACGTCAGGAAGAGTCCCAGGATTACCGCGACCGCTCCGATGGCGAGCGCGATTGCGACCGCGACGGCCAGCGAGGAGAAGAGCGAGAGACGCGACTCGGCACTCGCGAACAGGGCGCCGAGGGCGGCCGGGATCTCCGACCCGGCCTCGCGAAAGCCGCCGTTTCGAAGCTGGAACCCGACTCGCGACGCCGCTGCGTCGAAGCTGGTCTCGTCGAGTCGGACCGCGGCATCGTAGGCGAACGCCGCGTGCGCCGCCCGCGCTCTCTCGGCTTTTCGGGCTGCCTCGAGCGCGGTCCTCGAGTACCCCGAAAGATGTCGCACGCCCGCCGCGCGGGCGGACTTGATCATCGCGTCGAGCGCGACCCGCGCCTCCCGGACGTCGTTCTCCTGAAGCGCCGAGAGCAGCTCGAACCAGTGAGACCTGTAGACGGCACGGGTGACCGGCGGCGGAAGAGGCGAAACGCGCGTCTCCGGCGACGCTTCGGCCCGGATCGCGCTGGCGAAGAGAACGACGACGACGAGCCCGGCCCTTCTACTTCGGGGCGCGACCGACCTCCACATATGCAAGACGGAGCTCGTACAGGACGCGGGAGAGCAGGTCGGACTCCTCGAAGGACAGGTTTCCCCGAGTCTTCTGCTCCAGAACCGCCAACCAGTCGATCATCTGCCGCGCGATCGCGAGATCGCGGTGTCGCGGTCCCGCCGCAGGATCGGAAAGCAGGCCGAGCGCCGAATACGCGGTCGTCGCGAGCGAGCTGACGATCCGGGCAAACTCGGTGCGCGGCTCGCCGGCGGCTTCGGTGTCGGCGTCGGTCGAAGGTGCGGCGGTCTCTGAGTGCGGCGGCGGCGGCGCGGGCGCGGACGGAGCCGGCGCCGGAGCGGGACGGAGCGGCTCCGCTCCCGATTCTTCCGGCTCGAACCCGGGCCGCAGCTCCCCTTCCGGCGTGAACATTCGCCGGTCGACGACCCGGATGGGTTTGCCCTCTCCTTCGGTCATGTTTGGATTCCGATTTTAGAACAACCGACGGAGGTCGGCCGCGCTCCTCGCTATGATTCGCGCGTGCCGGAAGGGATCGCGCGACTCGTCGCTCTCGTCGAAACGCTCCGACGGGAGTGTCCCTGGGACCGCGAGCAGACGCCCGAGACGATCAAGACCTACGTGCTCGAGGAGTGCTACGAGGTCCTCGAGGCGATCGACTCGGCGAATCCCGACGCGCTCGCCGACGAGCTGGGAGACCTCCTTTTCCAGGTGCTCTTCCTGTCGCGGATCGCCGAGGAGCGCGGCTGGTTCGACATCGAGGCCGTTGCGGATCGGATCGCCCGAAAGATGACGGAGCGGCATCCGCACGTCTTCGCGGACGGCTCCGCCGTCGACGCGCAGGAGGTCCGCGAGGGGTGGGAGCGCCGCAAGCAGCGCGGCTCCGCATCCACGGATCCCCTCGGGACCGTCCCCGCCTCCCTGCCTGCGCTCGCCGCCGCTTACCGAATGACCTCGCGTGCGGCGGATCTCGGTTTCGACTGGGAGCGAGACTCCGACGTTGCGGAAAAGATCGAGGAGGAGCTCGCCGAATGGCGCGAGGCGGAGCAGGCCGGCGACCGCGAGTCCGAGGAAAAGGAGATCGGCGACCTGCTCTTCTCGATTGTCAACCTTGCGCGGCGGCGGGGAGTCGATCCAGAGGGCGCGCTGCGGCGCGCGCAGAACCGGTTCCGCTCGCGCTTCGCGCGGGTGGCCGCGCGCGCCCGGGAAACCGGCCGACAGGTCGGTGACGTCAGCCCGGCCGAGCTCGACCTGTTCTGGGAGAGGGCGAAGGCGGAGGAATGAAAACCGACCAGAGACCGAAGACCGGGACTACGGGATCACTCTGGTCCTCGGTCTCCGCGACGCCAGCTCGGATACGGTGACCAGCTCCACACCCCGTTCCCGCAAGCGAGGAAGTTCCCGCTCGAGAATTCCGAGCGTCGCGGGGTGCGGATGCCCGATCGCGAGCGCGGTGCCGTCTCTCTTCGCCTTTCGCACGAGGTCGCTAAAAGATCGCTCGATCGCTTCATCGCTCTCGAAGGCGTCCAAGAAAACCCTCCGCGAGACCGCGGGAAGAGACTCCTCGTCGGCGATCCGGCGAGCTACGGTCGCTTCCGTCGTGCGGCTGTCGAGCAGGAACAGCCGGCGGGCGGCGAGAACCCGAACGACCGCCCTCATCACGCGGGGATCGGCCGTCGCGGCGGAGCCCATGTGGTTGTTGACTCCGACCGCTCCGGGCACGGACTCGAGGTCGTCGGTGACCGTCTGCGCGATCTTCTCGTCGCTGTCGGAGCGCAGCACGACGCCGGGTCCCGGACGGACCCTGGGATAGCCGTCCGGCTCCATGGGAAGGTGCAGGAGCACCTCTTTGCCGGAAGCCGCGAGCCGCCGGGCGGACTCGGCGCTCTCGGGCAGGCCGGGCAGCACGGCGCCGGCCACCCGAAACGGCCAGCGGGCGATCCGCTCGACGGCCTCCCGGTCGTTGCCGAGATCGTCGATGACGATGGCGATGCGAGGGGACACAACGGAGGGAGTTGGTTCGGGCACCCGGGTCGGCGCGGCGGGGCGCGGTCGGTGGACCGCGTGGCGAGGAGCCGGCGGTTTTTCCGGCTGCGGCCGCGCCGGACGGGTCTTGACGTAAAGAGCGATTCCGAGCGCGAGCGCAAGGAGGGCGAAAAACGCCGTCGCGGGAGAGATCCGCCGGCGGCGCGGTGCGTCGGACAAACGCCCGGCTAGGCGGCCCGGCGCGCGACGTCCCGGCGCGCGACCTCGAGACCACGCTCGAGGATTGGGTCACGCGACTCGGTGTCGCCCGGGAACGTGATCACCCGCTCGTCTGGGGAAAGACCCTTCCCGCCGAGGATCGTCCCGGAGGGGGACTGGTACCGGCCGACCGTCATGAAGAGACTGCCTCCGGAACCGGTCGGCACGAGGCGCTGGATGATCGCCAGTCCCGCGGTCGCTTCTCCCACGGTTGTGGCGTTCGCCCGGTCCTTGAGCGCCGCCACGAAGACTTCCGCCGGACCGCCGGTCGCGTCGTCCATCAGCAGCACGGTCCGCCCCTTCCAGGCCCGCTCACTGGTGGCCTCGAGCGGCTTCAGGGCGACTTTGCGGCTCACGATGCGGGCGATCGGTCCTCGGCCGACGAAGAGCGCCGCCGACGGCGTGACGTCCGCGACGTCGCCGCCGATCGAACCGCGAAGATCGAGCACGAGCTTGTCGATCGAGCGGCGGCCCGCCTCGTCGATCGCGTTTCGAAGCGCCTCGGCGGTTGAGGCCGTGAAGGCAGGGACCTTGACGATCCCGAGGTCGCTCTCCCACTTCGTTTCCACCGGAGGGGGTGTGAAACGTTCACGCCGCAGCCGCACCGTCACCTTCTTGTCTTCGACCACGCGGAAGAGACCGACCTCGACGGTCGTCCCCTCGGGTCCTTCGAGAGCCGACGTGATCTTCCACAACGGGGCGTTGCGCAGATTCTTTCCGTCCACCGCGTGAATCAGGTCTCCCGGCTGGACCTGCTGCTTCTGGGCGGGAGAGCCGGGGAGCGGTGCGACCACGTACGGAAAGCCGCCGCGCCTCGCGACGATGATTCCCGGTCCGACGGCGCCGGACGCCTGCTGAGCCCGATAGGCGTTCATCGAGGCGGCCGGAACGTAATAGGAAAAGGGATCCAGAGCGTCCGTCATCCCGTCGTAGGCGCCTTCGAGCAGAGTCTTCGAGTCGGTCGGATCGACGTAGTTCCCGCGGGTCAGCGAAAAAACTTCCGAGAAGACGGAGAGCGCCTTCGTCGCGGGGTCCCGTCCGGGACCGGAATCGACAGCCCGAAGAGACGCGAGAGCCGCCACGGAAACGAGCAGGAAAAGCAGACGGGATCGGTTGGATTTCATCGCGGGGATGGTAACACCGCGAAAAGTGAAGATGTTCCGAGGTTCCAGATTCAGATCCCCGGCTATCTCAGCCACGCCACGGGGTCACTCGCCCTCTGCCGGTCGCGCACCTCGAAATACAGTCCCGACTCGTCGCGCCCCGGGCCCGTTCCCGCCAGCCCGACCGTCGATCCCGCGGGAATGTACGCGCCGGAATGCACGCTCACCGCCTGCAGCCACGCGTAGAGCGTGAAAACGCCGTCGCCATGGTCGAGGATCACGAGGTTGCCGTACTCCGCGAGCCATTGCGCGTAGACCGCCTTTCCGGCGAACACCGCGCGAACCGGCGTGCCGACCGGCAGCGCCAGCGAGACGCCGTTCGAGAGCGTCCACGCATCGAACCTCGGATGCCGGTGCCTTCCGAACGTCTCGACGAGAGCGCCGCGCGCCGGCCAGTCCAGGACGCCTTTCCACGGCCGGATTCCGCCGGCGGGCCCCACCGGCTCCTCGGGGCGCTGGGAGAGACGGTCGAGCAGGCCTTCAAGCCGTGTCGCCTTGTCGGAGAGCGTCGCGACTTCGCGGCGCTCCCGGACGGAGAGCGCACGCTGCCGTTCGAGCAGGCTCTCGCGCTCCACTTTGAGCGAGGCGATTCGGCGCTCTTCCCGACCGCTCTCCGCGTACAAGCGGTCGGTCTCCGCTTTGAGCGCTTTCTCGCGAGCGAGATCGGCCTCCAACCGCGTTTGAGCCCGGCGATGCTCCGTCAGGAGCTGCGCGTCGCGCCGCGCCAGGGAATCGAGGCGGGCCACGCTCTGGACGAACGCCGGAACGTCTCGAGCTTCGAGCAGGATGCGCAGATATCCGAAGCGTCCGAACCGGTGGAGGAGGCGCGCGCGCGCCAGAAGGGCGCGACGATTCCGACGCGCCGCTTCCTCCGCCGACTTGCGCTCCACTGCGATCTCGGAGAGCCGCGCTCCGTAGTCCTCGCGCAGCCGCGCCAGGAGCTCCTTCTCTCCGGCCGCGATCGCGAGCTGCAGCTCGAGTCGGGAGAGTTCCTCGGCGAGCGTCGCCTGACGCCGACGGCTCCGGGCGAGCTCGTCTTCGAGCGAGCCGATCTTGGAGCGGAGCCGACGAAGGTCCGCCTGCCGCTCCGCCTCCGCGGACGGTCGCGGTTTCTCGGGCTCCGCCGGCCGCGCCGCGGCAGAGACGCTGAGAAGCAGGGCGAGCACGCCGGCGACGCGGAAGGTCGCCTTCATCTCCAGACGATCGGACTGGGCGACGCGGTGCCCGAGAGAAGCGCGCGCAGAGCGGCCGTCGCGTCGGTGATGCCGGGCACCCGCGAGACGGAGAAAGGACGGGACGCGAAGAAGACTCCGCGGACGAGGTCCGGGTCGAGCGAACAGTGGTCGCCGCTCCACACGTCCCGGTTGTCCTCGAAGACCGAGCCTGTCGGCACTCCGAGCGACGCCTGCCACGAGACCCGATAGCCGGGGCGGTTCGCCACGATCAAGTCCGGGATGAGCCGCGGATCGTAGCGGCGATACACGTCCTCTCTCTTGAAGACGCGTGACACCGCTCGCTCCCCGGTCGCCGGATCGGTCAGCTCCAGGAGCCGGCGCGAGAGCTCGTCCCGGAGACTCTCGTAGTCGGAGCCGGGAGCGACGATCCCGTCCTTCTCGCGGCCGCGCAGGTTGATGTAGACGTCTCCCAGCCCCATCGCATACGCGCGGGACTTCGACCAGTCGACGGCTTCCCAGAACGCTCCGCGCGAAAAGAGGGCCTCCAGGTTCTGGCGCTGTGCGTTCCCCTTGAGCACGAGGTATCCCTTCTCGACGAGCCACGAGTCGTAGTTGACCGAGCGCCGCCACGTCGCGAAGCCGTGATCCGAAAGGACGAGGAGCACCGCGTCGCGCGGAAGCGCGCGAGCCGTTTCCCCGACGATCGCGTCCATCGTGTCGTACGACTTCTCTACGGCGTCCCCGTAGCGCGCGGCGAGCGCGGCGTCGTACGCGGGATGCTTCGGGTCGCGGAAGCGCCAGAAGACGTGCGAGACCCGGTCGGGGAACTCGAAGTAGTGCACGAGAAGGCGGCGGTTCTCCTTCAGGAGCGCTCCGAGCATCCGGCGGTCCTGGGCGACCATCGCCGCCACGTCCTGGAGGAATGCGGGCTCCGACAGCGTGCCGGACTGGATGGACCATGTGTCGATCGCCCAGCCCATAGTCTTGTAGCGCCCGAACCGGCGGAGGAGGTCTTTCGCGTAACCGGACGGCGTGGAGATCTCGAAGCCGGGAGGAAGCCGCTCCGGATCGAACTGAATGGGCGAGACGTAGAGCGCGATCTCCGGCGCGATCGTCTCCACGAGAAACCGGGCGTAGCCGTGGACCGTCACGAGCGGGTTGACCCGGAACGGGAGGCTCACCCAGTCGCTCCACAATCCGGCGGAAAGCGAGAACCGCGACTCGCCCGCCTCGATCGAGAGCCGGTCACGGGAGCGCGACACCGAGAGAGTCATCGGAAGCTCGATTGCCCCCGCGCGGCCGAACGCCCGACCCGGGGGTCCGACGATGCGGGTCGTCTGGCGGCCCACGTTCGACTCGAGCCGGACGAGCTCGATCGAAAAGTCGTTGCCCTCGCGCGGCGCGAAGAACGGATCGGACGTGTAGTAGGCCGGCTTGCCGATCCGACCGGAGAGATCCGGGACGCCGAGGCCGGAGAGGAGCCGCCCTTGCGCGAACGGCTCGGGAGGGAACGTGACCGGCATGCGCATGACGGTCGCCGGCCGCGCCGCCGGCTCCGACCAGAACGTTGTTCCGCGGCGATTGCTCTCGATCGACGGCCGCGTCGCCGGCAGCCAAGCCCGCGCCGCGGTGTAGCTCGCCGCGGAGGCCACGGCTGCGAGGAGGAAGAGCACGACCGCCGCCAGGCGCTGTCTTCTCCCTGCGAGAACCGCCGCCGGCAGGAGAAAGAGCACACCGGCCGCTGCGGCCGCCGTCGCGGGCGTCTTCTTTCCCAGCAGGAAGGGAACTTCCTTTTCCTGCGCGACCGCAAAGGTCGGCGTCATGTCGCTCGGATCACGCTTCAGGAAGTCGAAGATCTGGTGGCCTCCCGGATCGAGGCCGGTCGAAAAAGACGTCCAGGAGACCGGAGTCTGCGGGGGGACCGGCGGCGTCAAGGGAGTGAAGCCGCCGCGGGCTTTCAACGCCGCCAGGCTGGGGAGACGGCCGTCGGCCATCATCTTTTCGACGAGCCCGGCGTCCACGCCGTCGAAAGCGAGAACGACGACGCGAGACGGAGGACCGGCGAGAAAGGCCCCCGCCATCAACAACGTGGCCGCAAGGAGAGGCACCGAGCCAGTGTACGGGGAGAGGAGTCGGGATTGAAGTCCTGATAGCTTGCCCGCCGTGGCGACTCGAACCGAAGAGCTCCATTCCTTGCTCGCCCGGATCCCCGACCCCGCCGTCCGTTCCCTCTTCACTCCGGAATTCATCCTCTGCTCGGAGGAATTCGACCGCTTTACGGTGGACACTCTGCTGAACCTCGTATCCGACCTCGGTCTCGGCGAGGCTCTCTCGTACGGGACCTCGGTTGCCGAGCTCGTCGCCTCCCGCGGCTGGAGTCCGCGCGCAACGATCCCGCTCACCTGGTTCTTGCGGAAGCTCGCCGCGGAAGAGCACGTCACCGTCGAGGGATCGGGCGCGGACGCGGTCTATCGCTCTCGCGGAACGCTTCCGGTGGGTGAGCCCGATCGGGCGGAGGCGCGCTCGCTCGCCCTCGACCGGCGATCGGCTCCTCCGTTCGCCGTGGTGCGCGCGATGATCGACCACGTGCCTGCCTTCCTGCGGGGAGAGCTCTCCGGGGAGGAAGTCCTGTTTCACCCCTCGAAGCTTCCGCTCTGGTTCGACTACTTCTCCAACGACAACCTGCTCTACCAGATTAACAATCGTCTGGGGGCGGAGGCGGTCCTGCGCGCTCTCCCGGTGGGTCGTCCGGCGAGCGTCGTCGAGATCGGCGGAGGCTCCGGCTCCGCCGCGCTCGCGGTCGCCGAGCGGCTCGCGCGCGACGGCGCCCTCTCGCGGATCGACCGCTACGTTTTCACCGAGATCGTTCCGACGTTCTTGCGCCGGGCCGAGCGCACGATCCGGGCGCGGTGGCCGGGCCTCGCAGTCGAGTTCCGGCGGCTCGACATGGACCGGGAGTTCGCCGACCAGGGAATCGAACCGCGCTCCGCCGACGTCGTGTACGCCGTCAACACGATCCACATCGCCAAAGATCTCGCAGCAACGCTCGCGCGGATCCGGGACACTCTTCGGCCGGGCGGGGTCGCGGTTTTCTCCGAGTGCGTTCGTCCCTTCGAGGGTCAACCGATCTACGTCGAGTTCGTTTTCAACTTCCTCGAGAACTTCACCGGTGTCGCGACCGATCCGAGAACGCGTCCGAACCACGGTTTCCTGACGCCGCGGAGCTGGAGGCGCTCGCTCGCCGCCGCGGGATTCGAGAAACCGGAGATTCTGCCGGATGTCGAGACACTGGCGAGGCACTACGAGGCGTTCTTCGTCGCCGCGGTGTCGGCGCGGCGGCCGCGGCCTTGACCGAAGTTCCGGTCCCTTGACATCAAAATCCGAGCCATTTAATATCCCCCTCCCGGGGATAGGGAGGGAGAGACCGAATGAAACGAGCCAGCCGGAAGAAACCGGTGATCGGTCGTCCGGAGTCGAGCGCTGCAAACCTGCCCTCAGAAGTCCGCGCGGATCTCGATTCCCGGCTTGCGCGCATCGAGGGACACGTCTCCGCAATCCGCCGGATGCTCTCGTCGGGCGACGACTGCGATTCGCTGCTCGTTCAAGCATCCGCGGTTCGGTCCGCTTTGAACGGCGTCCTCGTCGGATTGATGGAAGCGCACCTCGAGTCTTGCGTGGTGCCTTTCGCCCGAACCGGCAAGAGCGGTGAGGCCTTGGGTCGGTTTCGGCAAGCCCTCGAGACCGTGCTCAAGAGGTCGTGAGGACATGGACAGGGCGGGCAACGCTAGGCTCCTGAGTGCGGGCGCGGTCGCCTCGGCAATCGCGGCCTCGATTTGCTGTTTTGGCCCTCTTGTCCTCGCGCTCGCGGGGCTAGGCGGCGGAGCGTTGCTGCTCAAGCTCGAGCCCTTGCGGCCGTACTCACTCGCCGCAGCTGCGATGTTCCTCGGAGGAGCCTTCTATCTGGCTTATCGCCGCGGTACCCGGGAAGAGTGCGCGCCGGATTCCGCCTGCGCTCACGCCTCGAACCGGAGGGGACAGAGGATCGCGTTGTGGATCGTAGCGGCCGTCGTGGTTCTGGCAGCGGCATTTCCATACTTGTCCAAGTGGCTTTTCTAGAGAATTTCGGGAGGTTCATCGTGAAGAAGGTATCGATCGTGTTCTTCGCGCTCGCCGTCGCGTGGCCTCTGCAGGCCGCAACAAAGACGGCGGCTTTCGAAGTGAGCGGCTGGACGTGCGGCTCCTGCGC
>DASWDK010000111.1:0-6675 GCA_036395335.1 Thermoanaerobaculia bacterium | reverse complement strand
CTCGCGACGGCGTCGTGCGCTTCCTCGATCCGGTCGCGAACGTCCGACAGCAGCCGGAATTGGCTCTTCAGGTCTTCGTCGCTCGCGGACGCCTCGGGATGGCGGCGCACCTCGACGGGTTGCGTGAGTGTCGCCCCGGCGTACTTCAACCGGACGCTGTAAGTGCCGGGCGCGACGCGGGGACCCTGGCGCGTTCCCCACACGACCGCCTTCGGAATGAGCGCGGGCTTCAGGATCCGCATGTCCCACGTCAGCCGGTTCACGCCGGCCTTGGCTTCGATCGGCTTGTCGGCGGTCTCGTCCTCGCCGGCACCCGCCGACTCCTCCTTGTCCTTGTCCTTTTTCTCGGTCGTGTAGGTGCGAATGACCTTTTCGCCGTCCAGAAACTCGATCGTGAGCGGTTCCTTCTCGGACGGCTTCTCCTTCAGCCAGTAGGAGACGGCGACGCCGCCCGGCGGGTTCTTGCCGAGCGCTCCGCCCGGCCCTTCGTCGTCGGAGTCGGACTCCCCCATCCGAACCGTCGGACGCGGAGTGAAGAGGTGGACGCGGTCCCGGGCGATTTCCGGCTGGAACTCGTGGAGCGGCGTCAGGTCGTCGAGGATCCAGAAAGAGCGTCCCTGCGTCGCGACGACGAGGTCCTTCTCTTTTATCGTGAGGTCGGTGATCGGCACGACCGGCAGGTTCAGCTGGAACGGCTGCCATTTCTCGCCGCCGTCGAAAGAGACGTAGAGACCGGTCTCCGTGCCGGCGTAGAGAAGCCCGCGTCGCGTCGGATCTTCCCGCACGACCCGCGTGAAAGCTCCGCTCGGAATCCCGCTGTCGATTTTCGTCCAGGTCTTCCCGAAGTCGGCGGTCTTGTACAGGTAGGGGCGGAAGTCGTCGAACTTGTACCTCGTGGCCGCCACGTAGGCGGTTGCCTTGTCGTGGGGAGAGACCTCGATCGAATTGATCTGGATCCATTCGGGGATCCCTTTGGGGGTCACGTTGTGCCAGTTCTTGCCGCCGTCGCGCGTCACGTGTACGAGGCCGTCGTCGGTTCCCGCCCAGATCGTCCCGGCCTCGTGCGGCGACTCCACGACCGTGAAGATCACGTCATAGACCTCGACTCCGGTATTGTCGCGGGTGATCGGGCCGCCGGAGTAATCCTGCTTCGATTTGTCGTTGCGCGTCAAATCCGGGCTGATCTCCTGCCACGTTTGCCCCTCGTCCCGGCTCTGCAGCAGGACCTGCGCCGCGTGGTACAGGACCTTCGGATCGTGCGGAGAGATCACGATCGGGGCGTTCCACTGGATGCGGTACTTCAGGTCCTTCGGCGCCTGCCCGATCGCGAGCTGCGGCCAGGCCATCACCTGCCGGGTTTCTCCCGTCTTGTGGTCGTAACGGGTGATCGAGCCGCCGTAGCATCCGGCGAAGACGACGTCCGGGTTCTTCGGCTTCGGGGCGATCCAGCCGCTCTCGCATCCCCCGACGGGGTGCCAGTCCGTGACGTCGATTCCCCGTCCCCGGCCGCGTGAGGCAATCGCGACCGTCGTGTTGTCCTGCTGCGCCCCGTACACCCAGTACGGGAAGCGATCGTCGGTGATGACGCGATAGAACTGCGCGGTCGGCTGGTTGCGGATCGAGGACCACGTCCGGCCTCCGTTGAAGGAGACGTTCGCGCCGCCGTCGTTCGATTCGATCATCCGTTGCGGGTCGTCCGGGTCGATCCACAAATCGTGGTTGTCCCCATGCGGGACCCGGATGGGGTTGAAGGTCTTCCCGCCGTCGTTCGAACGGTAGAAGCCGGTGTTCAGAACGTAGACCGACTCCGGGTTCTTCGGGTCCGCGTAGATGCGGCTGTAGTACCAGGCGCGCTGCCGGAGCTTGTTCTCCGTGTTGACGCGGGTCCACTTCTCGCCCCCGTCGTCGGAGCGGTACACGCCCCCCTTGTCCTTGGACTCGATGATGGCCCAGACGCGCTCCGGCCGGACCGCGGAGATCGTGACTCCGATGATGCCGACGATGCTTTCGGGCAGGCCTTCGGTGAGCTTCTTCCAGCTGTCGCCGCCGTCGGTCGAGCGGTAGAGCCCGCTTTCCGTGCCGCCAGAGACGAGCGCCCAGGGCTTCCGGTAGACCTGCCACATCCCGGCGTAGAGGATCCGCGGGTTCGTCGGGTCCATGGCGAGGTCGCAGGCGCCCGTCTTGTCGCTGACGAAGAGGACCTTCTCCCAGGTTTTCCCGCCGTCCTTCGAGCGATAGATCCCCCGCTCCGGGTTCGACGCCCACACGTGGCCTTGCGCCGCGACGTAGACGACGTCGGGGTTCTGCGGATGCACCCGAACCCGGGAAACCTGGTAGGTCTTTTCGAGGCCGACGTTCTTCCACGTCTTGCCGCCGTCGGTCGATTTGTACACGCCGTCTCCGTGGGAGACGTTTCCGCGGATCGCGGCCTCCCCCATTCCGACGTAGATCACGTTCGGATCGGACTCCGCGATTCCAATCGCGCCCACCGATCCGGTCTTGAAGTCCTTGTCGGAAACGGACTGCCAGTTGGATCCGCCGTCGACGGTCTTCCAGATTCCTCCGCCGGTTCCGCCGAAGTAGGAAACGAGAGGCTGACCGCGAACTCCCGCGACCGCGTCGACGCGGCCGCCACGGTAGGGCCCGATGTTGCGGAACTCGAGGCCTTCGTAGAGCTTCGCGAGAGAGCCTTCCGGAGGCTTTTCAGGTGTGGTCTTCTTCTCGGCGGCGGTGGAAACGCCCGGGATCGCGGCGAGGAGGACCGCGGCGAGGCTGAGACTCCGAGAAGTCTTCAAGACGGCTCCTTTCGCCCGATTTTTTCGCCCGACCGCACCGGGACTGACGGGCGCAGCACCGCTCCGGGCGATGCGGTCGGGTGGAGAGAGTTAGAAAGCAGCCCGGCTCGGAGCCTACTACGTACCCTGTGGCAGGGAAAAATCACTCTCTCGCGACGAGGCGGGTGAAGCAATCGACGCCGAGCGCCGGCGTGGGTACGCCTCCAGTCCCGCCGCGAGGATATCCACCGCGGTGCGCAGATCGTCTTCCTTGAGAACGTACGCGATCCGGACCTGGTCCGCGCCGAGACCCGGAGTTGCGTAGAACCCGCGCGCCGGAGCGATCATCACCGTCGATCCGTCGAGCTGGAAGTCTGTGAGCAGCCAGCTCGCGAAATCGTCGCCGTCGGCAATTGGCAGGCGTGCGACGAAATAGAACGCCCCCTCCGGCTTCGGTAGAAAAACGCCGGGAATGCGTCGGAGCCCCGCGTCGAGGACGTCGCGGCGGCGCTGGAATTCGGCGACGACCCCGGACATGTACTCCGGCCCGAGCTCGAGCGCGCCCACCGCGACGAACTGCGCGAGCCCCGGCGGCGAGAGGCGCCCCTGCGCCATTCGCAGGCAGGCTCGGTGGATCTCGCGGTTCCGGGTGGCGAGACAGCCCAGGCGGATTCCGCAGGCGCTGTATCGCTTCGAGAGGCTGTCCACCAGAACGACGGAGTCCGCGCACCCCTCGAGCGCGAGCGCGCTGACCGTGCGCCGTCCGTCATAGACGAACTCGCGGTAGACCTCGTCGGCGACGAGGAAGATTCCCCGATCGCGGCAGAAGGCGGCGACGGCCTCGAGCTCCTCCGGAGAGTAGACCGTGCCCGTCGGGTTGTTCGGATTGCAGAGCACAGCCATGCGCGTCCGCGGCGTCGCGGCGCGCTCCCAGACCTCGCGCGGGGGCAGATGGAATCCGTTCTCGACCCGGCTCGTCAAGGGGACGAGCTCGACGCCGGCCATCGCCGCGAACGCGGAGTAGTTCGTGTAGAAAGGCTCGACGACGAGCGCCTGGTCGCCCGGATCGGCGCACGCGAGGAACGCGAAGAGGATCGCCTCGCTCCCGCCGGTGGTGGCGATGAGCTCGTCGGGAGTGAGCGAAATGCCGAGCCTCCGGTAGTACTCGGCCAGGAACCCGAGATACTCGGGAGTCCCCCCGGAGGGCGAGTAGGCGATCACCCGCTCGGAATATCGCGAGAGACGGTCCCTTATCGCGGCGGGCGTCTCGACGTCCGGCTGCCCGATGTTCAGGTGATGGACGTGAACGCCGCGCCGCTTCGCCTCTTCCGCGAGCGGCATGAGCCGGCGGATCGGCGAAGCCGGAACCCGGCCGCCCCTCGTCGACGGGTGAGGAGGAGCGATCTCCGTCCGGGATGACACGTCAGTCGCCGCTCTCGTGCGTATCGATCTGCGCCCTCTGCAGCCGGCCGGAGAAGTCCACGTAGATGGACTTCCATTCGGTGAAGACGTCGAGGCCGGCGATCCCGGCCTCCCGGTGACCGTTCCCGGTGTTCTTCACGCCCCCGAAAGGGAGGTGGACTTCGGCCCCGATGGTCGAGGAATTGACGTAGAAGATCCCGGTCTCGAAGTCCCGCATCGCGCGGAACGCCCGGTCGACGTCGCGGGTGTAGATGGAGCCGGAGAGCCCGTACTCGACGGAGTTGGCGACGCGGACGCCTTCCTCGAACGACTCGACCGGAATGACCGTCGTGACCGGACCGAAGATCTCCTCGCGCGAGATCCGCATGTCGGGCGTCGCCTCCGAAAAGACCGTCGGCGCGAAGAACCAGCCACGCGACAGCTCCCCGTCGGTGAGCTTCTCGCCCCCGCACATCAGCCGCGCGCCTTCACGCTTGCCGATCTCGACGTAGCGGGCAACCGTCTCCCGCTGGCGTTCGGAGACGCACGGGCCCATCTGCGCGTCGGGCTCGAGCCCATTGCCCACTTGAAGCGAGCCCGCCCGCGCCACGAGCTTGTCGACGAACTCGCCGACCACCTCCTCGTGGACGAGAAGGCGAGACGATGCGGTGCAACGCTGCCCGGTCGTCCCGAATGCGCCCCAGACCGCGCCTTCGACCGCGAGATCGAGGTCCGCATCCTCGAGCACGAGGATCGCATTCTTTCCGCCCATCTCGAGATGAAGTCGCTTGAACGTCGGCGCGCAGGCGGCAGAGATCCGCCGTCCGACGTCGGTCGAGCCGGTGAAGGACACCACGCGCACGTCCGGATGGGTGACGAGAGGCTCTCCCACCTCGCCTCCCGACCCGATCACGACGTTGAAGACTCCCGCCGGCATCCCCGCTTCTTCGAAGACCCGCGCGAGCGCCACGACCGAGGCGGGCGTATCGGTCGCGGGCTTGATCACGATGGTGTTCCCCGCAATCAAGGCCGCCATCGATTTCCATGCTGGGATTGCCATCGGGAAGTTCCACGGCGTGACGAGAGCGCAGACTCCCAGCGGCTGGCGAACGCACATCGCGAACTTGTTCGGCAGCTCCGACGGCGTTGTGAAGCCGAAGAGGCGGCGTCCCTCTCCGGCCGCGAGATACGCCATGTCGATCGCTTCCTGCACGTCGCCGCGCGTCTCGGCGAGCACCTTTCCCATCTCGCGCGTCATCAGCCGAGCGAGCGTCTCCTTGTCCCGCTTCAGGATTTCGCCGGCGTGAAAGAGAATCTCCGCGCGTCGGGGAGCGGGCGTGTCGCGCCACCCCGGGTAGGCCTTTCGCGCGGCGGCGACCGCCGCAAGGACGTCCTCCCGGCCGCTCTCGGGAAAGATCCCGACGAGGTCGTCGCGGTCGGCCGGGTTGCGGTTCTCGAACGTCTTCCCCGAGGAAGACGTCCCCCACTCGCCGCCGATGAAGTTGCCCTGAAGGCCGACGGCGAGCTCGGTCGTCATCCGCCGCTGCCCGGCGGCGGCGGACGCCTCGCGCTGTCCTCCGGTTTGGGAGGGGCGACGTCGGGCCGGGGTGGAACGATCGGCCGCTTCCCCGGCTCCTCGGTCTTCGGAGGAGAGAGCGGCCGCGTCGCCGCGTCGTTCGGCATGACGACGCGACCCTGGATCTGAGCGCCCTCGGCCATGACGATGCGAGGCGAGTGGACGTTGCCCTGGACGCGACCGGAGGGGAGGAGCTCGGCCCTCTCCGAGGCCATGACCTGCCCGTGGACCTTGCCGCCGATGATGACCGACTTGGCCTGGACGTCCCCTTCGACCTCGGCCCCGGCGGAGACGACAACCTTGCGGTCGACCCGGATTTTTCCTTCGAGCCGGCCGTTGACCAGGACGTCCTCGTCGCCGGAGAGGTCGCCGACGATCCGCACCCGGGAACCGATGACAGTTGCGGCCGCGGAGGACGTCGACGTGGCGAGTGAAGAGACCGAGACGCGTTCGGGCGGAGCGGGAGAAGAAGGAGACGGCGAGGGAGAAGGCGCGGGTGTGTCGGGTTTACCGAAGAAGGCCAAGGGGTACCTCCGAAAGCTGGCAGTATAGCCTCTCGCCCCTTCTCGTGTGACGGATCGCGTCAGAAAAAAGCGCTCGGATGATCGGGCGGAGTGGAGCGGGCAACGGGGTTCGAACCCGCGACATCCAGCTTGGGAATTCCAACCTAGAACCTAAGACAAAACCGGACGACTGCGGATGAAGGACTTGCGATTCGTCTCGCAACGTCCGGAGTCATCCTGCGCTGTCGTAGGCGTCGGTTTCGGACTTTTTTCGGACTCTTGCGCTCGATGACTCGCCAGCGGCGGAAGGTTCCTCGCGGGCGAGTTCCAGGCGTGCCGGTACCGTCGACTGAGAAGTCCAGGGCGGCATCTCGGGTCGCCGGGTGGCAATCGGGCCGATACGCGAAAGTCGTGACAGCCG
>DASWDK010000110.1:0-3039 GCA_036395335.1 Thermoanaerobaculia bacterium | reverse complement strand
CGGTCACGACGAGGAGGAGCGGGCGGAAGGGCTCAAACTTGAGAAGCAACGCGCCGCCGCCCAGCCCGACGACAGCGAGAACCACCGGTCCGAGGCAGCAGATCGAAGCCGCGACTGCGGATCCGATTGCGCCCGCGCTCAGAAGCTTCATGTGACCGGCCACGGCGCTACGACCTCTTCAAAACCGTCTCGAGCGCCTGGCGAAAACGGTCCATCGCCTCCTCGTCCTCGCCGCGCCGGGCGCAGGGAACGACGCAAGACTCCAGGTGCGCCTCCATCAGTCCGACAAGAACGCCGTTCAGGGCCGACCGAACTGCGGAGGCCTGAACGAGAAGCGAGTCGCAGTCGTCACCGGAGGCGAGCATCCGCCGGATCGCGGAGACGTGTCCTTCGATGCGAGCGAGCCGGGAATCGAGGTCCCGGCGCACCTCTTCGGGAAGATTTGCGGCGCTCGATTCCGGTCGCCCAACTACGGGCTGCTTCTTTCTGGTCGGTTTCATTCCGTTTGCTCTCCTGGCTCCCTATCCCCGGGAGGGGGATACTAGCAGGTCCCCGGCGGGAGTCAAGAGGCGTCGCGGCTCGACCTGGAACGACTCGAGTCTTACGACTCAGGGTTCCAGCCGCGCAAGGTCGTCGGCGTGCGGGCGGACCGCTCGCGACCCATCGGGCCGGCGCCAGTCCTCCTTTGGCCGTCGGCGGCGGAAGGGCATCGCGAGGATCTTGCCGAGCGTGACCTTCCTCGGATCGTCGAATGCCGGAACGCCGATCGAAATCGACTGCTGGGGAACGTCGAGAAGGATGGTCCCGTGCAGGTAATCCCACACGGACAAGAGGCTCGACCAGTTGGTGTTGGTCTCATTCTCGTAGTCGGAATGGTGAATTCCGTGCATTCGGGGGGTTACGACGATCCGCACGAGCACGCGCTCGAGAGCGAGTGGCAGGCGCGTATTGGAGTGATGAAAGAGGATCGAGACGAAGAGCAGCATCTGCCAGATCGCCACCGAGAGCGGATCCGCCCCGATCACCACGATTTGAAGGGCGCGATACCCGACGGAGAGCCCGAGCTCGCCGAAGTGGAAGCGGAGCGCCGTCGATGCGTCCAAGTCACGGTCGACGTGGTGAACGGAATGGAACCGCCAGAAGAAAGGGACGCGGTGGTTGATCCAGTGCCAGAACCAGAGCGTGTAATCGAGCAGCACGAAGGAGATCGCCACCCGCATCCATCTGCTCATCTCCAGATGGTTGAGTAACCCGATTCCCCGCGCCATCGTCCAGCGGGAGATCGGAACCAGGATCGGAAGCTGTAGCAGCTCGGCGGTGGCGAAGCCGAACCCAGCGGTCGCCAGATTGCGACCGATGCGGCGGAGCTTCGATTCGCGCTCGACCCTCAGGGGGCGCCGCGTCTCGATCCAGAGGAAGAGAAGGAATCCTCCAGCCACTACCGCCGGCGTGAGCCAGACAGGCAGACCGGTCCGCACGAACCGATCCTAAATCCGATCAGCCGCTGGCCGCGGTGTGAGCCGCCGTCGCGCCTTTCAGGTACCGGTCGAGGAATTTCAGAATCGCGCCGTAACCCTCGATCTGGTTCTTCTTCTTGGTGAAGCCGTGCCCCTCGTCGGGAAAAACGACGTACTCGACGGGCACTCCGTTCTTTTTCACCTCCGCGACGATGTCGTCGGACTCCGGCTTGATGACGCGGGGATCGTTCGCCCCCTGTAGGACGAGGAGCGGCCGGCGGATCCGGTCGGCGTGAAACACCGGCGAGATCTCGCGGAGCATTTCCTTGTCCTTCCCGGGATCCCCGATCTCTTTGTAGAGCGCGAGGCGCTGCGACTCCCACCACTTCGGAATGCTCTCGAGCGTGCGGAGCCAGTTCGAGACGCCGAAGATGTCCACGCCGACCGCGAACTCCTCCGGCTGGAAAGCGAGCGCCGCGAGGACCATGTAGCCGCCGTAGCTTCCGCCGATGATCCCGATGCGCGCGGAGTCGACGTAGGGCAGCCTCGCGAGGTAGTTCTTTCCCTCGACGCAGTCGCGGAGCGGCTCCTTGCCGTGCTTCTGATCGTCGGCGACGTAGAAGCTCTTGCCGTAGCCCGAGCTGCCACGATTGTTGATCCCGAGCACGGCGTAGCCGTGGTTGACGAGGTACTGGATGGTCGCGCTGTAGCCCTTGCGCGTCTGTCCGCCCGGGCCGCCGTGGACCCACACGAGCGCGGGGACCTTGTTCTCTTCTGTCGCCTGGTGCGGCTTGTAGAAGATCGACGGGATGACCGTTCCGTCGAAGGACTTGAAACGAACGACTTCCGAATCGACGAGGTCGGCCGGATCGATTTCCTTCGTGAGCGAGTCGGTCAGGCGGAGAGGCGACGAGGTCCCGAAATCGTAGACGTACAGGTTGTTGGGCGACCGGTCGCCGTTGACGTAGAAGGCCATCCGCTTCTCGCTGTCGGCGAAGCGCACCGATGTGATGTCCCCTGCCGGCAGCTTCGGAAGTGCGACTTCTTTCCCGGTCCGCGTGTCGAGGACGTGAACGACCGTGTGTCCGTCGTCGTTGATTCCGGTGACGCGGTACCGGCCGTTCTTCGAGAAGCGCGTGAAGAGGACGTCCCAGTCGGGCTTCTCGACGTCCGCGGCCTTCCCGGTCGCGACGTCGTACTTCTTGACTCGCGCGAACTCGGCCCCTTCGTTCGAAAGGTAGTAAAGCGCGCCCGAGGCCGGATCGAACTCCTGCGGGGTGTTGTCGGCCATGCCCTGGTGCGGGGTGATGTTCTTCGCCTCGTTCGTCGCCGCGCTCCAGAGATAGATGTCGCTGTCGGAGGTGCTGTTCGTCTTCACGAGCGCGACCCAGTTGCCGTCCGGCGAGATCGCCGCGATTTGATAACCCGCGTCGTTCTTGTATGCGAGCGTGCGCTCGCAGGTCTTGGCGTCATGGCGGTATAGGTCGAAAAACTTCGGGTCGCGTTCGTTCGACTCCACCCAGAAGGCCGAGCGGTCGCCGCTCCAGCCGTCGAACTCCGCCTTGAGCTTCTCGCCGGGGGT
>DASWDK010000109.1:0-9984 GCA_036395335.1 Thermoanaerobaculia bacterium | reverse complement strand
CTCGCCGGAGAGAACCCGCCGGACGTCCTCGACGACCATCCTCGCCATTTCCCGCCGGGTCTCGGCCGTCGCGCTTCCGGCGTGCGGCATCAGGACGACCCGGTCGTTGTCGAGAAGCGCCGGCAGCACTGCAGGCTCGTTCTCGTAGACGTCGAGACCCGCCCCGCCCAGGTGCCCCGACTCGAGCGCGACAACGAGCGCGGTCTCGTCGATGAGCCCGCCACGCGCCGTGTTGATCAGCATGCTTCCCGGCTTCATCTTGAACAGCGCGTTGCGGTCGAAGAGCCCACGGGTCTCTTTGTTCAATGGTACGTGGAGCGAGACGACGTCGGAACGGCGCAGGAGTTCCTCGAAGGAAACCCGAGGCGGATCCTCGGGTTCGTCCTCGGCGCGCGGAGAGCGGCCGAAAGCGATGACGGTCATGCCGAACCCCCGGGCTCGCCGGGCAACCGCCCTGCCGATCCGCCCCGGGCCGACTATCCCGAGGACTTTGCCCTTGAGCTCCCGCCCGACGAGGAGGTCCGGGGCCCAGCCAGCGAAGGCCCCGGCGCGGACCATCCGATCCCCCTCGACCACACGCCGGGCGATCGCCAGAAGGAGCGCCATCGTCAGGTCCGCCGTCGCGTCGGTCAGGACGCCGGGCGTGTTCGTCACCACGATGCCCCGCGCCGCGGCAGCCTCGCGATCGATGTTGTTCACCCCGACGGCGTAGTTCGCGACGATCTTCAACCTCCGTCCCGCGGCGATCACCGACTGGGTCACCGGGTCGGATACGAGGGTGATGAGGGCGTCGACGTCCTCGATCTCGGCGGCGAGCTCGTGCTCGCTCGGGCCGTATCCGAGCACACGGACCTCGAAGTCGGGCAAAAGCGTTGAGAGCGAGGGCTCGGGCAGCGCGCGGGTCGCGAGAACGACGCCGGCAGCGGCAGCGCGATCCACGGCGGGCTCTCCCGGAGCCCGAGAAACGAAATTCTCGCTGGAGCGGGTCGCCACGGTGCCCCCTGTTGCCTGTGAGTCGGCGTGTCGGGTCGGAGTGAGGAAGTCTATCAGCGCCCGGTCTGCAGCCGTCTGCCCAGAAAAAAAATCGCGCCGCCGAGCGCGAGCAACACGAGCTCGCGGCGGACGTTGCCGCCGAGTACGCCGTCGAAGAACGCGATTCCCGTCACCAGGAGCCCCGCGAACTGCAGCGCGCGGGCAAAGGAATACACGGAAGCCGCTACGGCATCTCGGCAACGCTCACGCGCGTGATGCGGTCGCCCTGCTCGATCCTTTCGACGACGTCCAGCCCGGCGACGACCTGGCCGAAGACCGTGTAGATGCCGTCGAGGTGCGGCTCTCGAGCGTGCGTCACGAACCACTGGCTTCCCCCCGTGTCCGGACCCGAAAGCGCCATTCCGAGGGTGCCCTCGCTGTACTCGATCGGATTCAGCTCGTCGCGGATTTCGTAGCCCGGCCCTCCGTTTCCGGTACCGGTCGGATCGCCGTCCTGGATGACGAAGTTGGGCACGACCCGATGGAACGTCGACCCGTCAAAAAAGCCTCGCCGCGCGAGAGCGACGAAATTCATGACCGTCACCGGAGCCGCCGCGCCCGCGAGGCGAACCCGGTAAACGCCACGGGCCGTCTCGACCATTGCGACCCACGGCTTCTTCGCATCCGCGAGGACCGAAAGGTAGTCCGTCGGCGCGCGGGAAAGCCGGTATTCGACGGGCCGGAACGCCGCGGGATCACCTCGGAAATGGAGCAGCAGAGAGCGGCGGGCGAGGCGTGAGACGAGCGGATTGGGAGATCGGTACACGGTCTCGACGAGCGCGCGGGCGGCCGGGTCGGAGCGGAGCTCTTCGGCCGCCGCGATGACTGCGATCGCGACGTCGGGTTCCCGAGCCGTCGCGGACCGGGAGAAGGCCTCGGACAGGAGCGGAAGAATCGACGGGTCGTCCAGGCGCGTCAGCGCTTCGATCCCGAACGCCCGCACACCGGCGTCGGCGTCGTTCAGTGCCTTTTCGACGAGCGCCCGGTTCTGCGCGACCGCCTCGCCGGTCGTGAGGCCCTCGAGAACGGCCGCGCGCACGATCGGGCTGGGATCGGAAGCGAGAGTCGCGCGGAGGGGACGGGTCTTCGCGAAGGAGAGGTAGCCGAGCCCTTCCGCGGCCGTTGCGCGCAGCGTTGGATCCGCCGACTTGGCGGCCGTTTCGAGTGCCGGAAAAGCATTGTCGCGCAGCACTGCGGTCGCCGAAAGGAGCGCGACCTGGCGGCGCCGGCCCGTTCCCGTCGTCGCGATCGACCAGAGCCGGCGGAAGACGTCGCGGTCGGAGCCCGCAAACTGGCGGAGCAGCGCGAGCGCCGGTATGGCGACATTGGGGTTCGCGTCCCCCGCCAGAGTCACGACGCGGGCGATTCGCTCCTTGCCGGCGGCCGAGCCCGGATTCTTCTCGAGCACGGCTTCGAGAGCGACGAGGGAGTTCGTCACGAGAGGCGGCTTCCCGCCCTCGACCGCCGCGAAGAGCGGCGGGATCGAATCCTTCTTTGCGAGGATTCCGAGCCCCCGCGCCGCATAAGCGGCCGTGTCCGCGTCCCCGTCGGAGAGCGCGATCGTGAGCACCGGAAGCGAAGTCTCGAGGGGTTTGCGCGCAAGGGCGTAGAGAGCGCCGAAACGCACGCGAACGTCGGGATCGGTCACGAAGCGGCGCGCGGCGGCCTCGGTCGCGGGCGTCGCGAAACGCCAAAGGGAGCGGAGGATTGTTGCGCGTGGTTCGGGCGTGGCGGCGGTTTCCACCGCCGCCACGAGCGCATCCTGTCCGTCGCCGCGCGCCAGGAAGCCGATCGCCTTCGCCGCGGCGGCCGCGACGGAGGCGTGGCGCACCGAAAGGAGCGGGATGAGCTCGGAGGTCAACGTCGGGTCGCCGAGGACCTGGCTTCCGAAAGCCGCGGACGCCTGCACGCCGGGGGACGGGTCGGAAAGAAGCGTCACGAGGAGCGGCCGGCCCCGGGGATCCCCGACGCGGCCGAGCGCGAGAGCGGCTCGCTCCCGGATCGCCGGATCGGACGATCGGGTGACGGACTCGAGGATGGAAAGATCGAAGGCCCGGCGGTCCTCGAGCTCCAGCATCGCGGCCTCCGCCTCCGTCGCGCCCGCGAAACTCCGGAGCGGGACCACAGGCGCCGTCGGCCCGGCCGGGGCTGCGGGGGCGGTCCCGCAACGAATCGACAGCGTCGCGCCGACCACGGCAGCGAGAAGACTCCACCTTCGAGAAGTCAAGGTCGCTTCCTTTCTGTTCAACCGGGAAGAGCGCGCGAATTATACGAGGGCTCTTTCGCCGTTTTCAGGCCCCGATCAACAGCCGGTCTCCCAGCATTCCCGGAAGCCCCACTCGGTGGATCTTCTCGCGCGCCTTTTCGACGTCGTAGCGAACTCGCTCGAAAGTGACGACCCGCTCCGCGTTGTCGTACACGGCGAAGGCCGCGGCCGGGTTGCGATCGCGCGGCTGTCCGATCGACCCCGGATTGATCAGGTAGCGGCAGTTGCGCTTCAGCCGCATCCGCACCCGATCTCCGTGGATCACATCGACGCGAATTCCGTGCGGCTCGAGCGAAAAGACCGATGGGATGTGGCTGTGTCCGAAAAAGCAGACGTTCGCATCCGAAAAGCTGAAGTTCAGGTAGGCGTCGTAATCCGAGAAGATGTACGCGTCCTCGTCGCGGGGCGAGCCGTGGCAGATGACGAACGCTCCGTCGACGTCGATCGGCCCGATCGGCAACGCCTCGAGGAACCGCCGGTTCGGGGCGGAGAGTTGCTCGGTGGTCCAGCGCGCGGCTTTCAGCGCGACCGGGTTGAACAGCTCTCCGGAATCGAGACCGCAGACCACTTTGTCGTGATTGCCGCGGATCATCGACTTTCTCTTGCGCATCTTTCGGACGCGCTCGATCACTTCGTTCGGCTCCGCGCCATATCCGACGAAGTCTCCGAGGATCACGATCCGGTCGTGCTTCTTGCGCTGGACGCGCGCGATCACGGCCGACAACGCCGGATCGTTCGAGTGGATGTCGGAAAGAATGATGTAACGCATTCAGGACAATCCGCTCCCGGCACGACCCCGCGGCGGAGCGCGGCGATCCTCGCAGCCGGCGCGGGCTCAGCTCTCGAGCCTGGGACCTCCCAGCTCCCGCCGGTCGTAGACCGCAGAGAGCACTTTGTCGGTGGACTCTTCGATCGATTCGCGCCCGGTGAGCGCAACCCGAACGGGCGCCATTCTATAGAACGGCTCGCGCTCGGCGAAGAGACGCGCCGCCTGCTCGACGCTGGTGAACAGGGGACGGTCCGTCTTTCCGCTCAGCCGGGCACGGACTGCTTCGAACGGAACGTCGAGAAACACGGGCGTCCCCAGGCGGGCGATGGTTGCGCGGTTGCGCTCCGAAACGAACGAGCCTCCACCCGTCGACACCACGGCCGCCGGGAGCGCTTCGGTACCCCCGAGGAAGGTGGACTCGCGCTCGCGGAACGCGGGCTCACCGAGTGACTCGAAAAGGGCGCGGATCGTGAGACCAGAGGTTCGTTCGATCTCCGAATCCAGATCCACGAAGGGAATACCCAGCCGCTCCGAGATGCGCCGGCCGAGCGCCGTCTTGCCCGTGCCCATGAACCCGACGAGGTAGATCCGGCCGGCGGGATGGCGCCGGCGCGCGCGGTCGAGAGCGCGCCGCGCATTCTCCTCGAGCCGGCCCCCGGCGGCGAGCGCTCCGACCATCGCCGCAGAATCCGCTCCCGCGTCGAAGACGGAATCGAGGTTCTCCTCCGTGATGCCGCCCACGGCGACGAGCGGCCTGGTCTTCTCTCGGGCCACGGCAGCCAGGGCATTCACGCCGCGCGACGATCGGCCCGGCTTCGTCGCGCTTTCGAAGACGGGTCCGAACGCGACGTAGTCGCAGGAGGAGTCGCCGAACGCCGCGCGGGCCGCGGGCAGGTCGTGCGTCGAAACCCCCACGACCACCCCGGCGGCGAGCAGCTGCCTTGCGACGGGCGCCGGAAGGTCGTTCTCACCGAGATGGACGCCGACGGCCGCGACGCGGGCCACGTCGAGCCGATCGTTGACGACGACGGTCGCGCCCGCCTTGCGGCCTGCCTGGTCGGCGGCCTCGACCCCCGCGAGCAGCTCGCGGTCGGCCAGGTTCTTTTCGCGGATCTGGAGGAACCGGATACCCGCGGCGAAGAAGCGGGTGGCAACCTCCGAAACATCGGAGCCGCAGGTCGCGGCGCCCGGGGTGATCGCGTAGATGGGAGGGAGTCGAAGCGCCAACCCGGTCTCTTCAGGACGCTGCTGCGAAGCGCTCCATGAACCGGGTCGAAAGGCGCCCGTCGACGAAATCCGGATCGTCGAGGATCTTCCGATGCATCGGGATGGACGTCTTGATCCCCTCGATCACGAAGAAGTCGAGCGCGCGGCGGGCGCGCGAGATCGCCTCCGTCCGGTCCCGGCCGTTGACGATGAGCTTTGCGATGAGCGAGTCGTAATGCGGCGGGATCACGTAGCCCTGGTAGCCGGCCGTATCAACCCGAACGCCGATCCCGCCCGGAGGATGGAATGCCGTCATCCTGCCGGGCGAAGGCGCAAAGCTCACCGGGTCCTCGGCATTCACGCGAAACTCGATCGCGTGCCCGCGCGGCGTGAGCTCCCTGCCCGCGAAAGAAAGGGGGTTGCCGGCCGCGACCGCGATCTGCTCCTTGACCATGTCGAGGCCTGTGACTTCCTCGGTGACGGGGTGCTCGACCTGCAGCCGGGTGTTCATCTCCATGAAGTAGAAACGGTCCTGAGAGTCGAGCAGGAACTCGATCGTGCCCGCATTCGTGTAGTGGACCGCCTTCGCGGCGGCGACCGCCGCCGCTCCCATTTCCCGGCGAAGCTCCGCCGTCAAGACCGGAGACGGCGCCTCCTCGATCAGCTTCTGGTGTCGCCGCTGGATCGAACACTCGCGCTCGCCCAGATGCTGGACGTTGCCGTGAAGGTCGCCGAAGATCTGAAATTCGATGTGCCGAGGCGCCTCGAGGTACTTCTCGAGGTAGACCTCGGAGTTTCCAAAGGCCTTTTCCGCCTCGGCGCGCGCCGTCTCGTAGGCTCCGGAGAGCTCGCGCTCGTCCCGCGCCACGCGCATCCCACGGCCGCCTCCCCCGGCGGCCGCCTTCAGGATCACGGGGTAGCCCCCCTTGCGCGCAAACGCCAGCGCTTCATCCACCGACTCCAGGGGACCCGGCGACCCGGGGACCGTGGGGACACCCGCGGCCGCCACCGTCCGGCGAGCAAGCGACTTGTCACCCATCTTCCGCATCGCTTCCGGAGACGGACCGATGAAAGCGATGTGACAGTCCTGCAGGATTTCGGCAAAGTACGCGTTTTCCGACAGGAATCCGTAGCCGGGATGGATCGCGTCGGCCTCGGTGATCTCCGCGGCGGACACGATCGCGGAGATGTTCAGGTACGAAGCGGCCGACGGATACGGTCCGACGCACACGTCCTCGTCCGCGTAACGCACGTGGAGAGCGTCGCGGTCCGCCTCACTGTAGATGGCGACGGTCTTGATGTCGAGTTCGCGGCAGGCGGAGATGATCCGAAGCGCAATCTCGCCCCGGTTGGCGATCAGGATTTTCTTGAACACGCGTGAACGGCCCGTCAGGCCGCCAGTCGAATCCCGAAGAGCTTCTCCCCGTACTCGACCGGCTGACCGTTGCGCGCGTAGACGGCGACGATCTCCCCTTCGACGTCCGACTCGATCTCGTTCATCAGCTTCATCGACTCGATGATGCAGAGAACCTTGCCCTTCGACACTCGCGACCCGACCTCGGCGAAGGACTCGGCCTCGGGCGAAGGCGCCCGATAAAAGGTCCCGACGATCGGAGAAGTGATCACGTGGACGTCCTCCGCTTCCTCCGCGGAGGGCGCCGTCGAAGACGCGGGGATCGTGGAGGGGGCTCCGGTCGCCGCGACGGGAGGTCCTTCCACCAGCCCGTTCGAGATCGCCGGACGGCCCCCCTCGATCCGCAGGCGGAACCCGGTCCGCTCGATCTCCAGACCCGAGAGGCCCCGTTCCGAAACGAGGTCGATCAATTCCTTGATTTCCTTGAAAGAGAGCATTGTCTAAAGAAGCTCCTTTTCGAGGGCCGCTGCGGCCTTGCGCAGCTCGAAGCGGCCGCGCCCGAGGTTGCCCTCCCGGGCCAACAGTAGCAGCAGATAATACTCCCCGGTCACGCGTGAAAGGACGGCGATTCCGTCGTCGGTGACCGTCGCGACTTCCCGCATTTCCCCGGAGCCCGAGGCCGAGGCGGCGCGGCGTGCCGCCTGGAGCAGAGCGCTCATCTCGGCTGCAACCGTCTCGATGGAAAGGTTTTCCGGCGAACCCCAGGTCTCGATCGGGATCCCATCCGCGCCGACCAGAGAGACGGCGCGAGTCCGTTCGACTCGCTCGGCGATCCGCGCGAGCGCTTTTCCGAAGACGTTCATGACCGGGCCTCCGGCTACCGATTCGGGGTTCCCGACCTCGTCTCCAGCCTCGCCAGCCACTCGTTCAAGATCCGGATCTTTGCGAGCCGCCGCTCGCGGGCCGGATCGGCGGCGGAAAGAGCGGGAGGCGGTGTGACGGCGGCACGCCGCGCTGCTTCGTCGCGCAGTCGTCGCAGCTCCTCGTCGGCGGGAGCCGCGGCGAGGAGCGCCGCGTAAAGATCCTGCGCCTCCGAGTAGTGGCCCTGCTCCCGATACAGGTGAGCGAGGGTCCGCCCCTCGCTCTTGGGGGTCGGGAGACTCTCTGGTGCGGCTGGCACGTCTTTCTCTGTGGCGACGGGAGAGGGCGGAGGCGTCGGAGCTTCGAAGGGCCAGTTGGCCTCCGGAAGACGGATCTTTCGAGTCACGATCTCGTCGTCACTCCGCCGCGGCGACGCGATCGAGTCGAGCGGCAAGTCCCGGGAGGGAATCGCCGGCGCGTCCGGAGCGGAACCGGCGGGAGGAATCGAAGGGCGCTCGTATTCGACTCCGGAAATCTCGTGCGGGTCGGTCGACCGGGCAGCCGGGACGACCGGCGCATAACCCGGAGGAACGAAAGGCTCCGCAAGCGCGGCGGGAACCTCGACTGGCGCCAGCGGTTCGATCGGCGCCGCCGGGAACGCCGGCGGCGGAGGAGGAGTCGCCTCCGGCGAGCGGGCCAGAGCCGGGGCCGTTTCCTCTTGAAGTCTCGTGATCAAGGCATCGAGTCGGCGGTCTCCGGAGATCCCCCGATACCGCAGATACCGCTTGAGGGCCTCGACCGGCTCGCCGCGCGAGAGGTGGAGGTCGCCCAGCGCTTTCGCAGCCACCAGGTTCGAAGGATCGTCCGCGAGCGCCTTCGAAAAGGCGGACATCGATTCTTCGATCTTCCCGGCCTCCAGGTAGGCCCGGGCCAGAGCGATCCGCGCCGCGACGTAGCCGGGATGCGCGATGAGGCCTTCTTCCAGGACCCCGATCGACTCGGAGAGCCGGCCCGCCTTGCGGTACTCCTCGGCCAGAGGGACGAAGAATCTCGACCCGGGCGCACGTTCGACCCGATTCTTCAGATCCCGGATGCGCGCCTCGAGGTCAGGCATCACGGGGCCCGAAACAAGGCCGCCCCCCGAGGGGGGCGGCAAGAGTTCGCAGCAAACAAGGGAATCACGGACTTACGGTCGTGGCAGCGGTTCCGCTGTTGTTCGCGGAGTTCGGGTCGGGGGTCGATGAAGTGGCGGTCGCAGTGTTCGAGATCGTCGTGCCGGCCCCGGCCGTCACGTTGACGACGATCGTCAGAGTGACTGCGCCCGACGGCCCGATGTCCCCGACGGTGGCCGTCACCGTATCGTTCGTCCCCGGGTTTCCGCTGCACGTGCCGATGCTCGGTGTGCAAGAAACGAGAGTCGTGCCGTTTGGAAGCGGGTCGGTCACGCCCACGTTTACCGCAATCGCCGGACCGTTGTTCGTGACGACCACGGTGTACGTGACACTGCCCCCGCTCACCACCGGGTCCGGCGCGTCGGTCTTCGACACGGAGAGATCGGCGCCAGGCAGCGGAGTCGGCGTCGGCGTCGGCGTCGTCGTGGGCGTCACCACCGGCGTCGAGGGTGTGGGCGGAGCGCACGGGAGCTGGTACTGGAATGCGTTGGTCGCCGTCGCCGTGCAGGTGGAGAGCCGGTTCGTGACCGAGACGTCGACGGTCTGTACGGTCACGGGGGTCCCGACGGGAGAGCCCGCCGGACAGAGGGGAGGCGTGACGATCCCGTTGTCGGGCGCGACCACGGTCAAGGACGTCGCGGACGCGGCCGTGACCGTCGCCAGTCTCGTGCCGAACTTCACTTCCGCGTCCGCAATCGAGATCGGCAAATTGAGACCCGTGATCGTGACGACCGTACCAACTGCTCCCTTAGCCGGCAAAACCGAGATGATGACCGGCTTGGTCTGCGCCACCAGATAGGTGAAGGTGAGCCCGGATGCTGAATCGCCGCTGTTGATGTTGGTCACGGAGACGCCCCCGGTCACATCGCCGCAGCCCGTCAGGAAGGGCCGGCTCGGCAGCACCACGAGCTCGCTCTCCGAAACGGACATCACCAACGCGGGCCGCCCTGCCAGAGTGACCGCGACCGGCGCCTGGAAACCGTGACCGAAGATCGTGACCAGAGTGAAGGGCAGATCGACCCTCTGTTCGTTGTTCGAGATGGACGTCAACTGGACCGGCTGAACGTAGCGATAGCCGGCCGTGAGCGTCGCTTCCTGCCCGGATGTGACGTTGCGGACGCGGACGTCCACCGTCTTGTTGAGGTTGTCCCGGCCCGCTCCGAACGCGGCCGGCGTCAACGCAACGATCTGGTTGAAGGAAACGGACACCACGGTGGCCTCGACGGTGCCGAAGAAGACCTGGACGGGAGCCTGGAAGCCCGCGCCGATGATCGTCACGCGCGTGCCCCCTTCGTTGGTCCCGGACGCGGGCAGCACTGCCGTG
>DASWDK010000108.1:0-2886 GCA_036395335.1 Thermoanaerobaculia bacterium | reverse complement strand
CGTCGTACGATGCCAAGAGCGACCGTTACATCGACATTTCCGTCTACGACGCGAAGGATCCGATCGCCGAGATCTTCCGGCTCTACGACCTGCAGAAGATCCATTTCGAGAGGAGCGACCCGAGGGACGTGATCGGAATCGCCGGTCCGGACGCGGTCTATCTGCAGAAGCTGCTCGCCAAGAAGGGATTCTTCAAGGGAGAGAGCGACGGCGCCTGGGACGAAGCTTCGACGAAGGCGCTCGCCGACTACATGGGCTGGGAGAACTACGACGTCCGGATTCGGCAGGACGGCAAAATCGATCGGAAGATCCTGGACCTGATCAAGGCGAAAGAAGGCGCGATGTCGGACTAGCGCCGCGGCGTCAAGTTCCGCGGAGGCGGCCGCCGCCGCAGGAGTAGCCGGGGTGCTTGTCGTTCGAGGTTTCCGCAGTATCCCGGCTCGAGACCGGCCGCCCACAGGATTCCGCCCGTCAGGTGCGCCAGGAAGAGCGGCTCCGCATAGCTCTCCCGCGTGTGGCCTCCGGCGGTATAGAACGCGCGCCCGCCGGCGAGTTCGTGACACCAGGCAATCGGGTGGTCGGCCCCCATCGAGCCGCCCGAATAGGTGCTCTCGTCGAGCGTCGCGAGGACGTGGACGCTCGGTCTCGGGTTCGCGCGGAAGTTGTACCACTCGTCGGTGCGCGGCCAGACCTCCGGCAGCGCGGCGGTCGAAGGGTGGACGCGATCTTCGACGCGGAGGGCCGCCGGCTGGATTTCCGGGTGGCCGGCGAAGTACGCCCCGACGAGGTCGCCGTAGAAGGGCCAGTCGTACTCCGTGTCGCTAGCGGAGTGCACTCCCGCCCAGCCGCCGCCCGCGCGAATCCAGCGCTCGAAAGCGTCCTGCTGTTCGTCGTCCAGGACGTCGCCCGTCGTCAGCAGGAAGAGAACCGCCCGATAGGGAGCGAGGTTGGCGTCGGTGAACGCGGATGGGTCCTCCGTCGCGTCGACGGCGAGACCGTTCTCTGAAGCGATTCGGCGGACGGCCGCGATCGCGTCGGGGATGGAGTCGTGCCGGAAACCGCTCGTGCGCGTGAAGACGAGGACGGCGGTTTCGCCTACCCTCGCCGCCCTCGGCGTGAATCGCGCCGCCGGCGCCGGGGAGCCCATCAGAATGGCGGCGGCCACGAAGGCGGCCACGGGGTTCATCTCTCGCCGGGTTCGGTGTCGTCCTCGTCCATCGCGCGCGGGCTCTCGTACTCGCGCTTCTGCGTGGCGAGGATCTGACGCGCCTCGTCGGCATGTTCCGGCGGAACCAGGACGCGGCTCATCCCGAACGCGCCCAGGTTCTCCGGCCACGGGGTCGTGGAAGGGCCTTCGATCTGGCACGGGATGTCGCGGGACTGCAGCAGGCCGGCGATCAGGCTCGCCTCCTCTTCCTGTCCCACCGAGGCGACGGCGACCCACTCCGGCTCGTCTTCTTCTTTCATGCTCTCTCCCCGGATTTCCTTTTGACCTCGAGCGATACATTCCCGCGCGCTTCGACGCGCCCGATGACGGAGGCCATTTCCGCGCCGCGCTCTCGGCACCGTGCGGCGTAACGCTCCGCTTCCCCCGCCGGAAGAGCGACGAGGAGCCCTCCCGACGTCTGCGCGTCGCACAGAAGGAGGACGTCGTCGTCGGTCACGCCGGCGCCGACCGCGCACCGCGGCCGGAGATTGCGCACGTTCGCCCGCGAGCCGTCCGGCGCGATTCCCCGAGCGGCGACGCGCCGCGCCTCCGAGAGAAGAGGGACCGCCTCGACCCAGAACTGCGCGGTCGTGCCCGAGGCCTCCATCATTTCGTGCGCGTGGCCCAGCAGCCCATAGCCCGTCACGTCGGTGGCCGCGTGGATTTCGAAGCCGTTCATCGCCTCCACGGCCGACCGGTTCAAAGCAGCCATGACGCGGCCGGCCTCCTCGAGGGCGGCATCGGACAGGATCCGCCGGCGGAAGAGCCCGGACACGCCTTCCGCGGCGATCGAATCCGCACGCCCCGCAGAGACCGTCACGCCGATGCCGAGCGGCTTGGTCAGGACCAGGCCATCTCCCGGGCGGGCGCCCGAGTTTCGGGTCACCGCGGTTTCCTTTGCGGTGCCGGTAACCGCGAGACCGTAGATCGGCACGTCGTGCTCGATCGAGTGGCCGCCGCCCACGACGGCGCCGGCTTCCGCCACTTTCTCCGCTCCGCCGCGGAGGATTTGCTCAAGGACTTCGTCGGGGAGCACCGCCGTCGGAAACGCGACGAGCGCCAGAGCCAGGATCGGGCGGGCGCGCATCGCATAGACGTCGGAGAGGGAGTTGGCGGCCGCGATCTGGCCGAAGAGATACGGGTCGTCGACCACCGGAGTGAAGAAGTCCACCGTCGAGACGAGCACCTGCCCGTCGCCCAGGCGGTACACCGCCGCGTCGTCGGCGGACGCGTTCCCGACCAGCAGGTTCGGGTCCGCCGGTACGGGAAGCTTCCCGAGAAGCGCGGAAAGGTCGAACTGACCTATTTTGCAGGCTCAGCCGGCGCTCGACGCGAACGTCGAGAGCGCGGGATGACCCGCTTTGCGGTACGTCACGAATGGATTATGTCGCGGGGACAGGCCCTGCGAGCCTGCACCCGCCTCCGAATTTGGTGTCAGCGCGCGCGACGCGCCTCGACCCCGAGTAGCCGCCGAGCGTTTGCCGCACCGGCGGAAATCCCCACGCCGACGAGCGCCGTCAGGATCTCGCGGCCGTGACTTCGGCCAATGTAGAAGCCCGCGAGCGCTCCCCCGACGATCGCGAGCAGCGGATGGTCGCGCACGGTCCGGCGCACGTCATCGGGCAGCGCTTTCTCGAGCGAGGAGATTCGAATCAGTCGTCGTCTCCGCCGCGCAGCAA
>DASWDK010000107.1:0-9948 GCA_036395335.1 Thermoanaerobaculia bacterium | reverse complement strand
AATCAAGGTCCAGCAGTACAACGTCCTGCGGATCCTTCGGGGCGCGGGCAGAAAGGGAATCCCGACGCTCGACATCGTCGAGCGCATGATCGAGAGAGCACCGGGGGTCACGCGCCTGATCGACCGACTCGAGCGCAAGGGGCTCGCCCGACGCGAACGCTGCGCCGACGACCGCCGGCAGGTTCTCTGCCATATCACGCCGGCTGGCAGGAAGCTCCTCGACCGGCTCGAGCGCCCGGTGGCCGACGCCGAGGAGGAGTTCGCGAAGTCCCTCGGAAAGAAGGGGGTTGCCGAGCTCAACCGGTTGCTGGAAACCCTTCGCCGCGGGCGGGCGTAATTCTTTTCGGAGATTAGATGATTAGTCAACTATTTGCCAGTCAAGGAGGGATCGAAATGCCGTCTTCCGCGGCTTCCGAGACGTACACTCTCGATAAGACCCACTCGGAGGTCTCTTTTCGGGTCCGCCACCTCGTTACCAGGGTCCGGGGTCGCTTCACCGACTTCGAAGCCAGGATCCGCGTGGTGCCGGGCAGGCCCGAGGAATCCTCGGTCCGGTTCTTCGTACGGGCAGCTTCGATCGACACAGGGCTCCCCGACCGCGATCAGCACCTGCGCTCGGCCGACTTCTTCGACGCGGAGCGGCATCCGGAGATCGTCTTCGAGAGCCGCCGCGTCGATCCCGTCGGAGAGGACCGCTATGACGTGACCGGAGCCTTGTCCCTGCGGGGAGTCATCCGCGAGATCACCGTCCCGGTGGCCTTCCTCGGGTTCGTCAAGGATCCGTGGGGAAACGAGAAAGCGGGATTCGAGACCGAGCTCACAGTCGACCGGAAGGACTTCGGGATGGTCTGGAACGCTGCGCTGGACAACGGCGGCGTCGTGCTCGGCGACAAGGTGACGGTCTCGATCGCTCTCGAGGCGGTCCGAGAGAGCGAGGCAGCCGCCGCGTAAAGGCGTGCCGCGAGGCGCAAACCCAGGCTGCGGCGGTAAGATCCCCACCAACAATTCTTTCTTTTGTCGGAGGTGGGGAATGAAGATTCGCGCTTCCTTCGTGTTTCTCTTCCTTCTCGCTTCGCTCGTCGCGATCCCTCTGCTGGCCCAGGAAGCCGTTCTCTCGGGCCGCGTCACGCAGGAGGATGGCCCGCCGATCGCCGGCGCGACCGTCTCGATTCCCGAGCTCGGCTTGACGGCGACGACGGACAAGGACGGCCGCTACCGGTTGACCGTTCGAGCGGAGTCGGTCAAAGGCCAGACCGTGGACGTCCGAGTCGTCGCCGTCGGCCTTCAATCGAAGACGGCGAAAGTGACGCTCTCCGCGGGCTCGCTCACGCAGGACTTCGCGCTCGGCTTCGCGTTCGGCGAGGAAGTCGTGGTCGGCTCCCGGGCTCCCGGAGCCGCCGCAGAGAAGGCCGTGCCGGTCGACGTCTATACGGAGGAGCAGGTCGAGAGCGCCTCGGGAAGCGCCGAGACCGCTCACATCATCGAGACGATCGCACCCTCTTTCAACTTCCCGCGCCCGACGATCTCCGACGGGACGGATTCCGTCCGTCCGGCGACCTTGCGCAGCCTCGGTCCCGACCAGATGCTCGTTCTCATCAACGGGAAGCGACGCCACACGTTTCCGCGTTGACCCCATGGTCTCGCTCCCGATCTGGCTCGCGGTCCTGATCGGGGCGCTCGCGCTGTGGGCGTTCGTGAGCCACCTCGTCCTTCCGGGAGCCCGCTGGGTCCTGCGGCGCCGCGTCAACCGTGTCCTCGAGGAGATCGACACCCGGCTGAAGATCCGGATCGCTCCCTTCAAGCTCACGAAGCGGGAAGGCCTGATCGCGCGGCTGATCGACGATTCGCAGGTCCAGGAAGCCGCCGACGCGGAAGCGAAGAACACCGGAGCGTCGCGCTCGGCCGTTCGGCGGCGCGTCGAAGGCTACGCGCGCGAGATCGTCCCCCAGTTCAACGCGTACCTCTATTTCCGGATCGGATACGCGTTCGCGCGATGGCTGGGCCGTTTGCTCTACCGCGTGAGGCTGGGTTACTCCGACGAGAAAGGTCTCGCCGCGCTCGATCCGAACGCGACCGTGGTGTTCCTGATCAACCACCGCAGCAACATGGACTACATCCTCGTGTCCTACCTGGCCGCCGAGAAGGCCGCTCTGTCCTACGCGGTCGGCGAGTGGGCGCGGATCTGGCCGCTTCAGACTCTGATCCGCGCGATGGGCGCGTATTTCGTGCGGCGGAACTCGAAAGACCCCCTCTACCGGAAGGTGCTCGAGCGGTACGTCGCGATGGCCACGGCGGCGGGCGTCACGCAGGCGGTCTTTCCGGAAGGCGGCCTCTCGCGCGACGGGACGCTTCGCCCGCCGAAGCTCGGGCTCCTCGACTACATGATCCGCGCGTTCGACCCGGCCGGCCGCGACGTCGCCTTCATCCCCGTCGGCATCAACTACGACCGGGTCTTCGAGGACCGTAGCTTCTCGGTCGAGCGCGACCCCGGCGCGCCGAAACGCGGCGGCGTGGTCGGGAACACGTTCCGATTTCTGATCCACAACCTCTCCCTCATGGCGCAAAACAAATGGCACCGCTTCGGCTACGCGTGCGTCGACTTCGGGTCGCCGGTCTCGCTCACGCGATGGGCAGAGGCTCGTGGAGTGGACTTCGAGACCCTGGGCAGGGAGGAACGGTTCGCGCGGGTCGAAGAGCTCGGCCGGGAGCTCATGGCCGCCGTCGCGCGGGTGATCCCGGTCGTCCCCGTCCCGCTCGTCGCCACGGCTTTCGTTCGACAGCCGCAGAGGTCGAGGAGCGAGCTCGAGCTGAAAGCGGAAGTCCACGCTCTCATGCGGGAGCTGTCGGATCGCGGCGCGCACGTCTACGTGCCGCGCAAAGACCAGGACTATGCGATCGCGGTCGGTCTGCGAACGCTCACCCTCCGGCACCTCGTCGAGGAGAAGGACGGGCTCTTCGCCGCCCAGCCGGAGGAGCTGCCTCTGCTGACCTACTACGCGAACTCGGTGGCGCACCTGTTCGCATAGCCCTCACTCGTACCAGATCTCGACCTCGTAGCCGTCCGGGTCGGCGACGAACGCGTACGGGACGCCGGGCGCGAACTCGCCGCGGCGAAGGAGCTTCCCTCCCGCCGCGAGGACGTCCTTCACGGCCTTGTCGATGTCCGCCGCGTTCACGAGCCGAAACCCGAAGTGGTTGATGCCCCCCGTCTTTCCGACGCCGCGCTTCCTCTCCTCGAATGCGATGACGTCGTGGCAGCCCGGGGTCTTGACCTGCGCGGATCCTTCCTCACGCCAATAGACCTTCGCGCCGAAAACCTTCCGGTAGAAGCGGAGCGATTGCTCGAGGTCTTTGACCACGAGCGAAAGATGGGTGAGGCCGTAGGTGCGGATCAATCGCTGTCGCGCAACCCGATCGAGAGGAGCACGCTCACGATGGTCACGACGAGCGCTCCGAGGAACGCCGGGACGAAACCGGCGACGTGGAACCCGAGCCCGAGAGAGTCGGAGATCGCGCTCGTCAGCCACAGCACGATCGCGTTGATCACGAACGTGAAGAGGCCGAGCGTCAGCAGGATGAGCGGACAGGTCAGGAGCGCCAGGATCGGCCGCACGAGTGCGTTCAACACTCCGAACACGAGCGCGACGAGAAGGAGCGAGATCCAGGGTCCCGTGTGCGTGACGCCCGGAACGATCTGGGTCGCCACCCAGAGCGCGGCGGAATTGATGAGAATCCGAAGCACCAGGCGCATGAAACGAGCCTATCCCGTCCGACGTACGGCGAGCATCGTGATGTCGTCGGAACGTTCGGCGCCCGAGGCATGGGCCGACACGGCGGCCTCGATGCGGTCGAGGAGCGCCGGGGCCGACGTCGCTCCTTCCTCGAGCAGCGCCAGGAGTCGCTCTTCGGAATAGAACCGGCCCGCGCCGTCCTTCGCCTCGGTCACCCCGTCGGTGAACGCAAAAAGCGTCTCACCCGGGTCGAGAACGCTTTCCCGCGCCTCGAACTTCATGTCCGGCATCATCCCGAGAGCCGGTCCCGTCGGCGGGAGCCGATCCCGGATGCCCGCCGTCCCGAAGACGACCGGGGCCTCGTGGCCCGCGTTGACCCAGCTGAGCGAACCGCCGGCCGGCTCGAGCGCCGCGACGAACGCTGTCGCGAACATGTTCGCGCTTCCGTGCGTCCGCGCGATGTAATCGTTCGTCGAAGCGACCGTCGAAAGGAGGCGCGAGGAATCGTTTCCGTCTCCGGACGCGAACGTCCGCTCTGAAAACGCGCGGAGCAGGCTCCGAAAGAGCGCCATGAAGAGCGCCGCGCCCACCCCCTTGTCGCAGACGTCCGCGACGACGAGGCCGACGCGTTCGCCGCCGGCGAGAGCGAAGGCATCGTAGAAGTCGCCGGCGACCTGCCGCGCCGGTTGAAATCTCGCGGCGATCTCCCAGCCGGCCGGCCGGGGCAGCGCTTCGGGAAGGAAGCTCGTCTGGATCTCGCGACCGATCTCGAGGTCGCGCTCGAGACTTTTCGCCCAGAGCCGCTCCCTGTCGCGCAGCCGCTTCTTCTCGAGGGTCGCACCGACCCGCGCCTTGAGCAGGATCGGGTTGAAGGGCTTGGGAAGGTAGTCGGTCGCCCCGATCTCGATGCAGCGGATCACGCTCTCCATCTCGGTGACCGCGGAGATCATGATGACCGGGAGCTGATCGAGCGTTCCTTCCGCCCGCATCCGTTCGAGCACCTCGTAGCCGTCGAGCTCGGGCATCATGATGTCGAGAAGAACGAGGTCGAACTCGTCGGCGGCGATCATTTCGAGCGCTTCCCGGCCGTTGCGGGCGCTCACGACCCGATGTCCCTGTTGCTTGAGGCGCCGCGACAGGAGATCCCGGTTCATCTCGTTGTCGTCGACGACGAGCAGGCGCCCCGGACCCGAAGAGCCCGGAAGCGTCTCCGCGGCTCCCGTCACGGCGGCGCTTCGAGAAGTCGCCGCAGATACGGAAGCTGCTGCTCGGCGGCGCGCTCCCCTTCTTCGATCACGTACGGGATCTTGTGCGTGTCGAAGAGGTGAATGCTCTCGCGGAACTGCGGAATGATCGGAAGGATTTCCGCGTGGTGCGCCAGATTGTGGAACGCGTAGTTCGCCCGCAGCAGGTTGTTGGACATGATGCTCGAGAGCTGAAACGCGAAACGCAGCACGGACGTCGTGCGGCGCTGATACGCGCTCTCGAAGCCGAGCGTGACGATCACGTTCGCCCCGTGCTTGATCGCGACGCCCACCGGCATCGGGTCGGTCAGGAAGCCGTCGATGAAGAGCCGCCCATCGATGGTCCATGGCTGAAAGACGTAAGGGATCGCGATCGAAGCGCGAATCGCATCGACGAGCTTTCCGCTCGAGAAGACCACCTGCTCGCCGTTGTGGAAGTCGGTCGCGGTCAAATACAGCGGGATCCGTGCGTCTTCGAACGTGCGTTTTCCGAACGCAATCTGGAGCCGGTCCAGGATCAAACGGTCGTCGACCAGGCCGAAGCTCTCTCGAAACGGGAAGATCTGCGGCAGAATCGCCCGCAAGAGCGAGAGATAGTGGCGCCGTTTCGTGAGTTCCCGCGTCCAGAGCCGCCGCGTCATCTCTTCGGCGGTGTCGACGTCGATCCCGAGCGCGATGAACGTGGCATAGATGCTGCCGCCGCTGCATCCGACGACCAGGTCGACGCCGATGCCTTCCCGGTCGAGGACCTTCTGGAGTCCGAGCGCCGCCGCGCACTTGACGCTCCCCGCCCCGATGACGAGCGCGATGCGGCGGCTCCCCCGCCCTCCCGTTCCCTCCGAGACGCTCAAGCCGGAAAGCTCGCTACCGCCGAGCCGACGTCGGGAAAGACTTGAAGGATGCTCGTGAACCCGGAGAGGTCGAGGACACGGAGGACCTCCGGACGCACCGCCGCGAGTCGGAGATCTCCCCCGTGCTGCCGCGCTTCCTTGACGGTTTCCAAGAGAGCGCGCAGTCCGGCGCTCGACGTGTAATCCACTCCGGCGAGGTTCGCCACGAGACGGTGATTGCCGCCGGTCACCTGGCCGCGCAACGAAGCGGTCAGCTCCCCGGCCGTCGTTCCGTCCACGCTTCCGCCGACGGAGACCACTGTCACGTGCCCTCTTTTCTCCACCTCGATCACCATGGGCACTCCTTACGCATTCTGGCGCGGGACGAACTTCTTGACCATCGTGAGGCGATTTCCCTTCTCCGCATCGGATTCGTATTCCAGCCGGTCGACGAGCTGCCGGATCATGTGCCAGCCGAGCCCGCCGGGCCGGCGCTCGCTCGCCGGGGCATCGAGTTTGGGGGGAGGGGCGTTATTCGGGTGGAACGGCGGTGCGTGATCGGTGATCGCGATCACGATCTCGTCGCCTTCGCGCGTGAACCCGACTTTGATCGGTCCCGGGTCACGACCCGCGTATCCGTGCACGACGAGGTTGCTGCACGCCTCGTCGACGGCGAGCTTCAGGTCGAAGCAGACGGAATCGTCCACTCCGGCGCGCCGGCAGGCGTCCTCGACGAAGGTCCGGAACGCGGCCACGTTCTCCACCCGCGCTTCGCGCTCGATCTCGAGCTTCAGCCTGCTTTCCTCTTCTGCAGCAACCCCTCGATCTTCGAGAGAAGGCGCGTGAACTCGACCGGCTTGGTGTCGAAGTCGTCGCAGCCCGCCTCGCGTGCCTTCTTCTCGTCGCCCGTCATGGCGTGCGCCGTCAGCGCGATGATCGGGATTCCGCGCGTCGCCGGATCGGCTTTCAGCCGCCGCGTTGCCTCCCAGCCGTCGAGCACGGGAAGGCTCATGTCCATCAGCACGAGATCGGGCGGACTGCTCCCGGCGAGCGCGACACCCTGCTCCCCGTCGACGGCAAGGGCGACCTCGTAACCGCTCCGAATCAGGCGGCGCGAGAGCATGTCGCGGTTCATCTCGTTGTCTTCGACGAGGAGGATCTTCGGCATGGATCGGCTCGATTACGCCAACGCGCCGCTCCGGTGGGCGGCGAGGATCCCGGCCAGCCGATCGCGGTCCACCGGTTTCACGAGGTAGTCCGCGGCTCCCATCGCGAGTCCCCGATCGCGGTCGTCGGAGATCGAAACCATCACGACGGGGATGTTCGTGAGCTCCGGGTCGGACTTGAGACTCTTGAGCACCGTCCAGCCGTCGATGCCCGGCATGACGACTTCGAGCGTGATGATGTCCGGCCGCACCTCGCGCACGAGCTTCAGCCCCTCCTCGCCGCTCGCGGCGGTCACGAGCCGGTAGCCCTCTCGGGAGGCGATCCGCTCCATGAGCTGGCGCACGGCGGGATCTTCGTCGATCACGAGGAGGGTCTTGCCGGTCGGAGCCGCGACTCCCGCCTCGCGGGACTCCTCACGTCGCCGGCCCGGGAGTCGCAGCCGGATGGAGGTTGCTTCCCCGTCGTAGTTCTCGATGTCCCCGGGCAACCGGACGACGAAAGTCGATCCCTTGCCCGGCGCGCTCTCGACGTTGATGTCGCCGCCCATCATCACGCAGAACTTCCGCGAAAGCGCGAGTCCCAGGCCGGTCCCGCCGTACTTGCGCATCGTGCTTCCGTCCGCCTGCGTGAACGCCTGGAAGAGCTTTGCGGTCTGCTCCGGCGTCATGCCGATTCCGGTGTCGCGCACGCGGAAGACGACCCAGCTTCCCGTCACGTCCGATTCGCGCGAGACCTGGAGGGAGACGATGCCCTTCTCCGTGAACTTGGCCGCGTTCGAGAGGAGGTTCAGAAGGACCTGCCGGACCTTGGTGACGTCCTCGCGGATTTGACCGACGTCCTCTGCGCAGCGGACATCGAGACGATTGCCGTTTTTCTCGACGAGCGGCCGGGCGGTGGCCACCACCTCCTCGACCAGGCTGGCAACCTCGAACGTCTCGAGGAAGAGCTTCATCTTGCCCGCCTCGACTTTCGACAGATCGAGAACGTCGTTGATCAGACCGAGAAGATGCTTTCCGGAAGAGCGGATTTTCTGGAGGTCCGAGACGAATTCCTTCTGCCCCGAAGCCTGTGCGTCTTCCTCGAGCATCTCGCTGTAGCCAATGATCGCGTTCAACGGCGTCCGCAGCTCGTGACTCATGTTCGCCAGAAAGACGCTCTTCGACTGATTGGCCGCCTCCGCGGCCTCCTTCGCCTCCAGCGCCGCGCGCCGCGCCTGTTCGATCGCGCGGTTCTGTTCCTCGATCTGCTGGTTGCGCTCGGAGAGCACGTTCTTCGCCTGCCGGACGCGCTTCGTCTGCAGGTGGCCGTAGTAGCCGAAGATCGTGGTGACCGTGAGGATTCCCACGATGCAGAAGAGAGCGGTCGGCAGGCTCGACTCGGGATGTACCTCGAAACCGAGCGGAAAGCCGACGACGATCATGCCGAGCACGATCGCGACGAGCCCCCTCGCCGCCTGGCGCAGACCGCCGACCGAAAGGTTTGCGGAGTTGATCGCCGCGATCATCATCGCGCCCGGAAAGAGGCTGAAGGAGAGCGCCGCCGTCCACCCTCCGATGAAGAAAGAGTCGAGCAGGAGGTTGCGGAACTCGGCGCGGCGCGAGTCGCGGCTGTTCTTCGCGATCACGTAGGCGATCTGCGGCCATACGAGGGCGGTAAAGGCCATTCCGATGAGCGCCGGGAGCGGCGGACGGCCGGCGAAATGGAACAGCGGGATCAGCCCGACCACCACCATCGAGACCATCCGGACGCGGAAGTCCAGAGTGACGAGCGGGTGGAGCTGTCGCGTCGGGGTCGCCGCAGCGGTCGACATGCTGAGTTCGATCGGCCGATACTCTATCGCGTGAACCTCCGAAGAGCGCGCCAGCGCGGCCTTACGGAGAAAACCGCTCCGTTTCAATAGTCTTGACGGATTGGAGGGCGGTTCGGACGTCGTCTTCGTCACGGGCGGGACCGGCTACATCGGCCGGCCCCTCGTCGCGGAGCTCGTCGCGCGCGGATACCGGGTTCGCGCTCTCGTCGTCCCGGCTCGGAAAACCGGCTTCCGACCGGCGCCGTGCCTGTCACCGGCGACGCCCTCCGACGCGAGACCTTCGCCGCGTCGATCGCCTCGGCGAAGACTTTCGTCCAGCTCGTCGGCGTCTCTCACCCGAGTCCCGCGAGAGCGGCCGAGTTTCGATCGGTGGACCTGGCGTCGGTCCGGGCATCGGCGGAGGCCGCCGCCGGGGCGGGCGTCGAGAATTTCGTCTATCTCTCGGTCGCGCAGCCCGCGCCCGCGATCATGAGGGCGTACGCCGCGGTCCGCGCCGAGGGAGAGGCGATCGTGCGCGCGACGGGGATGAACGCGACCTTTTTGCGCCCCTGGTACGTCCTCGGACGCGGGCACCGCTGGCCGTACCTGCTCCTCCCCCCCTACTGGTTCTTCGAGCGGCTCCCGGCCACGCGGGAAGGAGCCCGGCGGATCGGACTCGTGACGCTGCCGCAGATGGTGGCGGCCCTCGTCTCTGCGGTGGAGACGCCGCCTCGGGGCGTTGGCATCCTGGAGGTTCCGGAGATCCGATCGGAGGAGACATGACGAACGACGAATCGAAGGAGTGGCGGCGCGGACGGTTCACGATCTCGACCGACAGAACGAAGCTCGACCGCCGGGCGATCCACGAGTTCCTGGCCGGCTCCTACTGGGCGACCGGGATTCCGCGCGAGGTCGTCGACCGGTCGATCGAGGGGGCGCTGTGCTTCGGTCTCTTCGAAGACGGCCGCCAGGTCGGGTTCGCGCGCGTGATCACCGACTCCGCGACCTTCGCCTATCTCGCCGACGTCTTCGTCCTCGAATCGCACCGCGGGCAGGGGCTTGCGACCTGGTTGATGGAATCGATCCTCGCGCACCCTCGTCTCCAGGGCTGCGGCGGTGGATGCTCGTGACCCGGGACGCTCATCCGCTGTATCGCAAGGTCGGATTCCGCGACCTCGCGCACCCCG
>DASWDK010000106.1:0-5038 GCA_036395335.1 Thermoanaerobaculia bacterium | reverse complement strand
CTACGTGAAGAACGCCGACGGAAGCGGCCCGGCACAGCGACTCACCAACGCACCGACGGAAACGAGGGAGGCGGCGGAGTTTCCCAACTCCTGGTCGCCGGACGGGCGGACGATCGCCTACATCGTCGTCAGCCGGCTCATCAGCGGGCAACCCGCCCGGGATGTCTGGCTCGTCTCGCTGGACGAAAAACGGCAGGCACGTCGCTGGCTCGAGACTCCGTACGCGGAGTCCGCCGCCGCGTTCTCGCCCGACGGGCGGTGGATCTCGTACGTCTCGGACGAATCCGGCCGCAAGGAGGTCTACGTGCGTCCTTTTCCGGGGGCCGGCGGCAGAATCAAGGTCTCGAGCGAGGGAGGAGCCGAACCGGTGTGGACGCGTGGAGGGCACGAGCTCCTTTACCGGCAGGGAAACCAGTTCCTGTCCGTCGACATCCGGACGGAGCCCGGTCTCGCTGCCGGCACTCGCCACGTTTTCTTCTCCGGCGACTTCCTTCCCGGCGGGAGAGAGGATGCGCCATTCGGGTACGACGTCTCGTCCGATGGAAACTCGATCTATGCCGTTCGCGAGAGCTCCGTTCCGCAGCCGGAGCGTCATCTCTCGGTCGTGACGAACTGGCTGGAATCGAATCCACCTTCCGGCGCAACGAAGTGAACGCGCTCCGCAAGATCCTCCACGTGGACATGGACGCGTTCTACGCGTCGGTCGAGCAGAGAGACGATCCGGCGCTGCGCGGTCGACCCGTCGCCGTCGGCGGAAGCCCCGAGAGCCGCGGGGTGGTCGCCGCGGCGAGCTACGAGGCTCGGAAGTTCGGGGTGCATTCCGCGCTCCCGATGTCGCGCGCGGTCCGGCTGTGTCCGGAACTCGTGATCGTGCGCCCCGACTTCGGCAAGTACGGCGAGGTCTCGCGGCAGGTCTTCGCGATCTTCCGCGAGGTGACGCCGCTCGTCGAGCCGCTGTCGCTCGACGAGGCCTACCTGGACGTGACCGAGAACTCGTGGGGCGAGCCCCTCGCGGTCGAGGTCGCGCGCCGGATCAAGCGCCGGATCCGGGAAGAGATCGGACTGACGGCCTCCGCCGGCGTGGCGCCGAACAAGTTCCTCGCGAAGACGGCGTCGGCCTGGAAGAAGCCGGACGGGCTGACGGTCATTTCGCCCGACCGGATCGAGCGGTTCCTCGCCGAGCTGCCGGTGGACGCGCTCTGGGGGGTCGGGCCGGTCACCGCCCGCCGGCTTCGCGCCGCCGGGATCGAGCGGCTCGTCGACGTGCGGACAGCGGCCGACGAGGTTCTCCGGCGCGCCGTCGGCAGCTGGGCGGAGTCGCTGCGCCGCCTCTCGTTCGGGGAGGACGACCGGCCGGTGACGACGAACCACGAGCGCAAGTCGATCGGCTGCGAGCAAACGTTCGCGCGCGATCTCGTGGACTTGGAGCAGATCCGCCGGGAGGTCGAGGCGCTCGCCCGCGATGCCGCCGGCGTGCTTTCGCGCAAGAGCCTCCGCGCGCGGACAGTTGTCTTGAAACTGCGCTACTCCAACTTCGAGACGATCACGCGCAGCGAGACCCGCCAGCCGCCGACCTGCTCGGAGGAAGAGATCGTCGCGCGAACCGTCGCCCTGCTCGACAAGACCGAGGCCGGGAAGAGGCCAGTGCGGCTCCTGGGCGCGTCGCTGCACGGTCTGGTCGCCGAGGGCGCGGCAGAGGAATCTGTCATCCCCATCGTTCCCCAGCTCGAGCTCCCAGTCGAGTGATCCGGCCGTTCTGCATCGCCATCCCGGAAAAGACGCTCGCCGACCTGCGGGAGCGCATCGCCCGCACGCGCTGGCCGGACGAGATCGTGGAGAGTGGCTGGGTCTACGGGACGAACGTCGCCTATCTGTACGAGCTCCTCGAGTACTGGCGCAAAGGGTTCGACTGGCGCGGCCAGGAGCGGAGGCTGAACTCCTTCTCCCATTTCGTCGCGGACGTCGACGGCCTCGATCTCCACTTCCTTCACGAGCGCGGACGAGGCCCGAGCCCGATGCCGCTTATCGTCTTGCACGGCTGGCCGAGCACCTTCTTCGAGATGTCGAAGATCGTGCCGCTGCTGGTGGACCCCGCGGCGCACGGCGGCGATTCGAAGGACTCCTTCGACGTCGTCGCGCCGTCGCTGCCCGGTTGCGGGTTTTCGGATCGGCCGCGCGAGCCCGGGATGCACAAGACCCGCATGGCGGAGCTCTTCGCGAAGCTGATGTCGGAGACGCTCGGCTACGAGCGGTTTGCCGCGCGCGGCGGGGACGTCGGAGCGGGCGTCGTGTCGCTCGTCGCGCTCGATCATCCGGAGCGGGTGATCGGCATCCACCTGTCCGATGTCTATCGTCCCTACATCGGACCGGGCGCCCGCCACTTCACCGACGCCGAGCGGAAGTTCTTCGACGAGGAGCGCACCTGGATGGAAAAGGAGGGCGCTTACGATCACCTGCAGGCGACGAAGCCGCAGACGCTCGGCTACGGCCTGAACGACTCGCCCGCCGGGCTCGCCGCGTGGATCGTCGAGAAGTATCGGAGCTGGAGCGACTGCGGCGGCGACGTCGAGCGCCGGTTCACGAAGGACGAGATCCTGACGCAGCTCACGATCTACTGGGCGACCGAAACCATCAACTCCGCAAACCGTCTGTACTTCGAGCGCGACCGCGCGCCGCGCGTGCTCGGTCCGGACGATCGCGTCCAGGTTCCCACCGCGGTCGCGATCTTTCCAGGCGACATCGACCAGCCGCCACGCGAATGGGGGGAGCGCGTCTACGACGTCCGGCGGTGGACGGTGATGCCGCGCGGCGGCCACTTCGCGGCGCTCGAGGAGCCGGAGCTCCTCGCGGAGGACATCCGGGAGTTCTTTCGACCGCTCCGGAAGTAGTTAGCCGCTCCGGAAGCCGATCTCGAGGTGCGTGTCGTCGCAGAACGGCTTGCTCTTCGACGCGCCGCAGCGGCAGAGACGGTAGAAGGCGCGCGTCTCGCAGGCTCTCCCGTCGGAGAACGTCAGGATCGGCGCGCCGATCACTTCATAGGGTCCGTCCCGAAGGACGCGGATGACGGAAGCGGCTTCGACTTCCTCCGGACCGATCGATCCCGGCGTTGCCGGATCCGCGATCTCCGTCCCGACGAACCCGCACTCTTTGTGGGTTCCGTCGCAATAGGGCTTGTTGGCGGACTGGCCGCACCGGCAGAGCGAGTACGCGGGCTTCGGCTCGAAGAGTGTGCCGTCGGGCGCCACGAGCGCAACGTCACCTTCGACGCGATACGGGCCGTTCGGTCGGATCGCGATCGTCCCCTTCGGTTCGGGCATGATCGTCGGCGGATGATGACAGATTCGCGCGCGGCCGCACTTCTGCTCTCGACCGCTCTCGCGTGCGAGTCCGCCTGCTCCGCGGCGGTGACGCGCGTTCCTCCCCCGGCGGCCGGCCGGCAAACCGAACAGACCGGCGCAGGGCTGCGATATCTGCTCCATCTTCCGGCGGCGTACGCCGATCGCCCCGCCTGGCCGCTCATCCTCTTCCTCCACGGCGCCGGCGAGAGGGGCGACGATCCGGCTCTCGTCGCGCGCGAAGGCCTGCCGCGCATCCTCGAGACGCTCCCCGATTTCCCGTTCGCCGTGGTCTCGCCCCAGGAGACCCGCGCGCAGAGATGGACTCCGGACGGACTCGCCGCTCTCGTGGAGGACGTCGCCGGCAAGTATCGGGTGGATCCGGGCCGCGTGTACGTCACCGGCCTCTCCTCGGGCGCGACCGCGGCGCTCGAGCTCGCGATTCGCCATCCCGAACGGATCGCCGCCGTGGCGCCGGTGGCGTTCACCGCGATTCCGGCCGACCTCTGCCGGATGAAGGACGTCCCGGCGTGGGTCTTCCACAACGCCGGGGACGAGCGGGTTCCCTCGGGCCGGGCGAAGAGGCTGGCGGCGGAGCTCGAGTCGTGCGGCGCCGAAGTGAAGCTCACGATCTTCCCGGCCGAAGGCCACGATGCGTGGACGGAGGCGTACCGGACGAACGATCTCTACGAGTGGCTCCTCCGACATCGCCGCTAGAATCCGGGCGTGGCTCTCGCTCTCCTCCTCGCGGCGTCGACGATCGTGGGGAGCGCATCGCCCGAGTGGGCGAACGAGCGGTGGGTCCAGGGCGGACCGCTCACGCTCGCGGGGTTGCGCGGCAAGGTCGTGCTGATTCGGTTCTTCACCGACCGCGAGTGCCCGTTCTGCAGCGCGACCGCGCCCGCGCTGAACGAGCTCGATCGCGAATTCGGCCCGAAGGGACTCGTCGTCGTCGGCTTCTACACGCCGAAGCCGCGGCCCCGCCCCGTTTCCATGGAAGAAGTGCGGAGCACGGTCGGATCGTACGGGTTCCGCTTCCCCGTCGCGATCGACGACGACTGGGCGACGTTGAAGCGCCTGTGGCTCGACCGCGCCTCCGGCGCCGGCTGGACCTCCGCGTCGCTCTTGATCGACCGCCGCGGCGTCGTGCGGCACGTGCATCCCGGCGGCGTTTTTGCGAAGGACTCGCCGGACGCGCAGGCGCGGCGCGACTATGCGGAGATGCGGTCGGCGATCGAGAAGCTGCTCGAGGAGCGCCCGTGACAATCAGATTCTGTGAGGAGCTCCTGGTTCCGCTGAGGGCGATCGAACGGTCTCGTGAAGGTACAAGACGTCATTCGCCTCATCGAAGAGGACGGATGGCAATTGATCAGGACGGCAGGTAGCCACCGCCAGTTCAAACACCCGTCGAAGAAGGGGTTGGTAACCGTTGCGGGCAAGCGAAGCCTGGATGTCCCTCGGGGTACTCTCCGGAGTATCCTGAAGCAAGCGGGTCTGAAGCCGAGGTAGAGAAACCGAGTGGAATACATCGTCATCTTCGAGCGCGGCGAAGAGAATTACGGGGCTTACGTTCCGGACCTTCCCGGATGTGTTGCTGTCGGTGAAACCAAAGAAGAGGCGGCGCAGCTCATTCGCGAGGCAATCGCCCTCCACCTCGCCGGACTCCGGCGAGAGGGCCTTCCCGTCCCGGAGCCTTCTTCGAC
>DASWDK010000105.1:0-5257 GCA_036395335.1 Thermoanaerobaculia bacterium | reverse complement strand
GTGCCTTTCGTCGAGGACGACACGCTCGCGGATCTGACGCTCGGCGCCGAGCCGCCCCCGCCGATCGCCGCATTCGCTCGGACCGGACCGGTCCTTACGATCGGATCTCTCTCGAAGGTTCTGTGGGGCGGCCTGCGGATCGGCTGGATCCGCGCGCCCGAGCCGATCCTCGCGCGGTTGACGCGGCTGAAGATTCTGACCGACCTCGGCTGCTCGGTCCTCTCCCAGCTTGCGGCGGTCGAGCTCCTCGGGAGGATCGAGGTCATCCGCCGGGCGCGGCGTCGGGAGGTCCGGACGAAGTATGCGCGGATGTCGAAGCTCCTCCGCCGGTTTCTGCCCTCATGGTCCTGGACGCCGCCCGCCGGAGGGCTTTCGCTCTGGATCAAGCTTCCGCACGGCGATGCGACCGGGTTCGCGCAGATCGCTCTGCGGCACGGCGTCGCGATCGTTCCCGGACCGCTCGCGTCGCCGGACAGCTCCGGGGCGGATCGCCTTCGCCTTCCGTTCGTGCACGACGCCGAGAAGATGACCGAAGGGATCCGGCGTCTGGCGCGCGCCTGGCGGGCTTATTCGGGCGAAGCACGAGGGGAAAGAACCAGTCTGATCGTCTAGCCGTTCTTCGCCGCGAACTCCTCCAAGAAGGACACCAGCGCTTCGACGCCCTTCCTCGGAAACGCGTTGTAGATCGACGCGCGGATGCCCCCGACCGACCGGTGTCCCTTGAGACCCGCGAACCCCTGACTGGCCGCCTCCGCCACGAAGCGCTTCTCCAGATCCTCCGAAGGCAGTCGGAAGGTCACGTTCATGTTCGACCGGCTTCCCGGCTTTGCATGGGGGCGGTAGAACCCGCCGGAGGAGTCGAGCGCCCCGTAGAGGAGCTTCGCCTTCTCGGCGTTGCGCCGGCCGATTGCCTCGAGGCCCCCCTCCTGGAGCATCCACTTCACGACCAGACCGACGAGGTAGATCGCGAAGACGGGAGGCGTGTTGTAGAGCGACCTGTTCTGCGCGTGCGTGTTGTAATCGAGCATGGTCGGGAGGCCTTTGGGGCTCCGCGCGAGGAGGTCCTCGCGGATCACCACCATCGTCACTCCCGCCGGCCCGAGGTTCTTCTGGGCGCCGGCGTACAGGAGCGCGAACTTGGGCACATCCATCGGTCGGCTGAAGACGTCGGACGAGGCGTCGGCGACGAGCGGGACTCTCCCGACCTCCGGCTCCCGGTGCCACTCCGTCCCGAAGATCGTGTTGTTGGTCGTGATGTGGACGTACGCCGCCTCCGGATCGAGCTTCAGCTCGGACTGCTCGGGGATCCTCGCGAAGCTCTCGGATTCGGTCGTGGCGGCGATCGAGACCATGCCCACTTTCTGCGCCTCCTTGACCGCCTTCTTCGACCAGGAGCCGGTCACGACGTAGTCGGCGCTCCGGTCGGCGGCGAGCAGATTCATCGCCACCATCGAGAACTGGAGCGACGCCCCGCCGCCGAGAAAGAGGATGTGATGGTTGGAGGGCACCGTCGCGAGCCGTCGGATGTCCGCGTCGGCGGCCCCGATGATCTCCTCGAACGTCTTCGAGCGGTGGCTGATCTCGAGAATCGACATGCCGACCTCGGGAAGCGACATCAGGTCGCGTCGGGCCTCCTCGAGAACGGGCTCGGGCAGGACTGCCGGACCCGCGCCGAAGTTGAAGATGCGCTCGGTTCCGAGCTCTTTTTCCGGAGTCACGGTCGCCATGGTTTTTCTCCTCAAACAGGGAGCAGCGTCACCTCGAGGATGTCCTTCGTGCTCGATTCGATGTCTCGGAGGATCTCGTCGGAGGGCGCCTGGTCCAAGTGAATCCGCGCGACGGCGGCCTTTGCGCCGTCGAACACGACGTTCTCGGTCTCCTGAACGTTGATACCCACTTCCTTGATGCGGTCGAAGACGGTGGCGAGCACGCCGACCCGATCGCGATGGCGCACGACCAGGAGATGTGTCGCCGGCGATTTCTTCGCGAGGTTGACGACGTTCGGCGCTCTGCCCGTTTCCCGGTATTCCCGGACGATCCGCACGGTTTCGGCGGCGATCGCCTCCTGCGCCTGGTCCGTCGAAGCCCCGATGTGGTGCGTGCCGACGACGCCGGGCAGCCGAAAGATGGGATCGTCGACCGCTCCGGCTCCGCCGGTCGGTTCGCCCGCGAAGACGTCCAAGCCGGCGCGGATGCCGCACTCACGCACGGCGCGCTCGAGCGCCGGCGGATCGACGACCTCGGCCCGCGACGTATTGACGAAGAATGCGCCGGGCCGCATGGCGTCGAAGAAGTCTTTGCCGATCAATTTCGCGGTCTCGGATTTCGACGCCACGTGGACGCTGACGATGTCGGAGGCCGCCGCGACCTGGAAGATCGAGTCTCGACGTTCGATCCCGAGCTGGCGCGCCTTTTCGTCGGTCAGACTCCGGCTCCATGCCACGACCGGCATCCCGAAGGCCCGCGCTCGCGGGATCATCTCGCAGCCGATCCTCCCGACCCCGATGAGACCGAGCGTCCGGCCGAAGAGTCCGCGCGCCTTGCCGTACTCCTTCTTGTTCCAGATGCCGCGCGCGAGGTCGCTCGTATTGTCGGGGATGCGCCGGTCGAGAGCGAGGATCAGCGCGAACGCAAGCTCCGCAACCGCGATCGAGTTCTTCCCCGGACAGTTCGCGACGGAGATGCCCCGCTCGGACGCAGCCTCGACGTCGATCGTGTTGTAGCCGGCGCCCGCGCGGACCACGAGCGAGAGATGACCGGTCTCGAGCATGGGACGGGTCACTTTCGTCGAGCGGACGACCAAGACCTCCGCACCGCTCGACTGGAGTGACTCGGTTAGGGCATCTTCCTTGAGATCGGGCTCGTAGAGAACTTCGCAGCCCGCGTCCGCGAGCCCGGCTCTGCCGGACTCCTCGAACTTGTCAGCGACGAGAACTTTCATGTCGAGGACCGCGATTCTATTTCCTGCGTCCCGGTGGCTGGTCTCTTCAGATCTCGTGAATCAGCAGCCCATCCCGCAATTTCGGCTCGAACCACGTGGACTTGGGCGGCATGATTTCGTTGGCGTCCGCAATCCGGATCAAATCCTCGACCGCCACGGGGAAGAGCGAGAAGGCGACCGCGGCCTTTCCTTCGTCGACGGCTCTCTCCAGCTCCGCGGTCCCGCGGCGCCCGCCGACGAAGTCGATCCGGGGGTCGGTGCGGACGTCGCCGATCGAGAGCAGCGGCTCGAGGACCTTTTCCTGAAGCAAGGTGACGTCGAGTGCCGGACGTGCGTCGGCGCCCGAAGAGAGCGGAATGCTGGACCATTTTCCCGTCAGATACATGCTCACCTCGCCGCGGCGGGGGGGCGTGGCGGAAGCGTTCGGGGAGACCCGGAACCTTTTTTCGAGATCCGCGAGAAAGTTCGCGGCCGATCGACCCCCGAGATCCCGAATGGTCCGGTTGTACGCCAGGATTCGGACCTGTCCGGCGGGAAAGGCGACCCCCAGAAAAAAATTGAAGGCGTCCTCCGCACCGAGGCGATCCGTTCGGGAGCGAAGCTCCTCTCTCGCCCGGCTCGCGCTCGCCGCGCGATGGTGCCCGTCGGCGATGTAGAGAAGGGGGACCTTCCCGAACGCGCTGGCGAGCCGTCTCGACTCCCCGGAGTCCACCCGCCAGACGGCGTGCGCGACGCCGTCTTCCGCCACGAAGTCGTAGTCCGGCGGTCCCGCCTTCACGCGACTCACGAGGTCGTCGATCTGGCGGCGGTCCCGGTAGGTGAGAAAGACCGGTCCCGTCTGAGCGCGCAGCGTGATCATGTGGCGCGTCCGGTCGTCTTCCTTGTCCCGCCGCGTGCGCTCGTGCTTGCGGACGAGGTCCGCATCGTAGTCGTCGAGCGAGAAGGCCCCGGCGACTCCGGTCTGTTCGTGGTCTCCCCTCCGCAGCCGGTAGACGTAGAGGGACGGTTCGGACTCGCGAATCAAAGGACACTCGCGACTGAGCCGCTCGAAATTCTCCGCGGCTTTCTGGTACACGGCGGCGGAGTAGGCGCTCGTTCCATCCGGGAGGTCGATCTCCGCCCGGGAGACGTGGAGAAAGCTCCATGCGTTGCCGGAAGCGAGGGAGCGCGCCTCTTCGGTCGAGACTACGTCGTAGGGAACGGCAGCGACCTCCCGCGCGCGTTGCGGGACCGGACGCAGTGCTCGGAAGGGTCGAAGGATCGCCACGTCACCTCGGGCGTCGAGACGGCGGCGATTCTAGTGCTCTCTCCGCCCGATCACGCTTATGATTCGACGCCGTCCGCAAGGGAATGATCAGGCATAAGGAGCATGATCGATGTGTCGAATGAAATCGCGTCTCGCGCTGGCGTTGATGGCTCTCGTCGCGGTCGGATTCTCCGCCGCCTGCCGGAAAGAGGGGGCTTCCGCTCCGGCCGCTTCGTCGGCCGTTCCCGCGGGGGTGCCGGCCGCTGCGTCCGCTTCGGTCGACCTCGTGGGCGGGGGCCGGTATCTCGTCACGGTCATGGCCTGCAACGACTGCCACACGCCGTTCAAGATGGGAAAGACCGGGCCGGAGCCCGACATGTCCCGGATGCTGTCGGGCCATCCCGAAGGGATGAAGGTGCCGCCTCCGCCGAAGCTGGAAGGGGGCTGGATGATAGCGGGGTCCGCCACCAACACGGCCTGGGCCGGACCCTGGGGGGTGAGCTACACATCAAACCTCACCCCGGACCAGAACACCGGGATCGGAATCTGGACCGAAGACATGTTCATCAAGGCCATGCGCACCGGAAAACACATGGGCACCTCGCGGACGATCCTGCCGCCGATGCCCTGGCCGTGGTTCGGAAAGATGCGGGACGCCGAGCTGAAAGCGATCTTCGCGTACTTGAAGTCCATTCCCCCGATCCACAACCGCGTGCCGGATCCCGAGCCCCCGGCCGGAGCGAAGTAACACCGATTCAGAAGGAGGTCTCATGGGCAAGATCGTCGAGTGCCACAAGGTGAACCCGTCGAGCGATTGCACGCACGTCGTGCGCGGACGCGACGAGGATGAGGTGATGCAGAAAGCGGAGGTGCACGCCCGCGAGCACGGCCTCGAGCCGGCTCCGGAGCTGATGGCGCAGGTCCGCTCCTCTATCGAGGACGAGCCCCAACGCGCCTAGTCGAAGAGTCGACACCTCGACTTCGGACTGAATGACGCTCTCCGCCGGGACGAGGCTGGGCGCCTACGAGATCGTGGCGCCGCTCGGGGCGGGCGGGATGGGAGAAGTTTA
>DASWDK010000104.1:0-21811 GCA_036395335.1 Thermoanaerobaculia bacterium | reverse complement strand
TGGCCCGAAAAGAGGGTCGCGTCGGCGATCGCCTTCGAGCGTCCGTCTGAGAGCGCGACGCGAATCGACCGGGCGTAGTTGCCCGGATCTTCATGGCGGGTCTCGGCGACCGCGAGGCCGCGCTCGCGCGCGACGAAGAGCGCGTTCACGAAATTCACGGTCTCCGGGGTGTGGGCCTGGAGCGCCCCTTTGACCGATGCGACCGCGATGGGACGCAGGAAGTCTTCGGGCAACCCCCACGTCTCGACCGAAAGAGAGCCCAGCCGCTCGCCGGCGAGACAGGAGAGAAAGCGGCCGGTCCGCTCCGCGACGTCCATCCACGCGGCCGCGCCGCCGGCGTCCTTCGGGCCGCGAAACGGCAGGTTCACCGCGGGGACGTAGGAGGCGCCGCCGAGCGCTTCCGCGACCGCCTCAGCCGTCTGGAGCGAGACGCGCTCCTGCGCCTCGACGGTCGAAGCGCCGAGATGCGGGGTCGCGACGACGTTCGGGAGCTTGAGAAGCGGGTCGTTCGGATCGGGAGGCTCCGGATCGAACACGTCGAGCGCCGCGCCGGCGAGCCGGCCCGAGGCGAGCGCCTGGTGGAGGGCCTCTCCGTCGACGAGGCTTCCCCGCGCGACGTTGACGAGCACCGCTCCCGGCTTCATGCGCGCGAGCTCTTCGCGCCCGATGAGCGGTCGGCCCCCCTCCGTGGCGGTCGCGTGCAGCGTCACGATGTCGGAGGATTCGAGGAGCTCCTCGAGCGAGACCAGCGGAACGCCCATCTCCCGGGCCTTCTCGAGCGGGAGATAGGGATCGTGGCCGAGGAGACGGGCCTCGAAGGCCCGGGCGCGGGCGGCCACTCGCGATCCGACCTGTCCGAGGCCGACGATTCCGAGCGTCTTGCCCGCGAGCTCGGAGCCCAGGAACTTCGACTTCTCCCACTTCCCGGACGCGAGCGAGACGGAAGCTTCCGAGACCCGGCGCAGCAGCGCGAGGAGGAGCGCGAACGTGTGCTCGACGGCGGAGACGACGTTACCCGTCGGAGCGTTGATCACGAGCACGCCCCGCGCGGACGCCGCCGGAACGTCCACATTGTCGACCCCGACTCCGGCCCGCCCGACGACCGTCAAGTGGGGGGCCGCGGCGAGGAGCTCCGCGTCCACCTTCGTGCGGCTCCGCACGAGGAGCGCGTCGGCGGAGGCGAGCTCGGCGAGGAGCCGCTTGCGGTCGGCGCCCGCGAGAAGGGCGACCTCGTGCCCCGCCTTCCGCAGGATCTCGAGACCCGCCGGCGAGAGCTCTTCCGCGACGACGATCCGGCTCATCGGCCGATTCTAGGCCGGGGTCGTGACGTCGTCGGCAGCCTGGAAAACTTCCGAGAGCGGGATCTCGAGACCCGGGAACGTCGGCGTTCGCAGCGTCTCGGATGCGCCGAATCGCGCGTGCAAGACAAAAGCGGGACCGTCACGGCGGAAGATCTCGACCGTCTTCTCCCAGGGATCGACGATCCAGAACTCCTTCACGCCCGTGCGCTCGTAGAGCTTCGCCTTGATCCCGCGGTCCCGCTTCGCCGTCGATTCCGAGAGGATCTCGACCACGAGATCGGGAGCGGCGGAGACGTACCTCTCCTCGACGATCCGTTCCCGCCCGCGGGCCACGAAGAGAAGGTCGGGCTGGACGACGTCGGTTTCCGAGAGCAGGAGGTCGCAGGGTGCGTTGAAAATCTCCCCCTCTCCGGTCTCGCGAACCCGCCGGGTGAGCAGGAACTGGAGGCGCGCCGAGATGCGCTGGTGGCGGGTGCCAGGAGCCGGAGTCAGGAAAAGCTCTCCGCCGATGATCTCGTACCGGCGGTCCTCGGGGAGTTGGAGGTAATCCTGGTAAGTGAACTTGACCGACGACGCTCGCGACATCGCACTTCATCCTAACTTGTCTTCAGCCGGGTGACCTCCCAGGTCGCCCGCTCGATCCAGTCGGGCAGCTCCGCGAGCCGGGCGAGATGGGCGTCGGCGGGAACGGCGGCGAGCTCCTCCGGTGATCGCGAGCCGCCGTCGACGAGCACGCATCGGCAGCCCGCCGCGCGCGCCGTCTCCGCGTCGATCTCCATGTCGCCGACGGCGACGGTTTCCTCGGGCGGCGTGCCGGCCCGCTGCATCACTGAAAGGATCATCGCCGGATCCGGCTTGGGCGGCGCCGCGCCGTCGGGTCCGGCAATCGCGAAGAAGCGCGCAACCACCCTCTTGCCCGCGAGGATCCGGCGCGAGAACCCGACCGGCTTGTTCGAGACGACCGCAAGCAGATGACCGCCGCGCGCCAGCTGCTCGAGCACTTCCGGGACGTCGGGCATGAGCTGAGTTTTCTCGTCGGCGATCACGGCATAGCGTTCCCGGAAGAGCCGGACGCCTTCGGACACGAGCGCTGGTCCGACCGCCTTTTCGAGAAGCTTCTCCAAGCCCTGGCCGACCATGCCACGGACTTTCCCGACCGGCAGCGGCGCGAAACCGAGCCGAGCGAGCGCAAAACCGAGTGCGTCGGTGATGCCGTCGTAGCCGTCGATCAAAGTCCCGTCGAGATCGAAGACGATGAGCACGAGGCCTTACAGCGCACGCTAGGTACGGTTCGTTTCACTTCGATCGAGGGCGGCTAAGTGGAGCACCTCGGCGATGATTCCATCCGTGTCCTCGAAGCGATAGGTCGGGATCGAGTCCTCGGCGGAACGGTCCGAGATCCGCGCGAGAGCGTCAGGAACCGGCGGCCGCGCGAACCCGGCGCGAGAGACTTCGATCTTGGGCAGTGGAACCGACTTGTAGCCCTCGACGAGGACGAGGTCGCATCCCGTGAAGTGGCGGCGAACGATCTCCGAAAGCGAAGCGCCCTCGATGCGCCTGCGGACGGTCGCGCGTCCGGGAGTCACGAGCCCCCAAACTGTGCCGCCCGACGCGCCGAGTCGCTGCGAATCCTTGCCGGCGACGTCGTCCTCGACGTCGTGCGACGTGTGCTTGATCGCCCCGACGTCGAGACCGCGGGATCGAAGCCGCGGGATCAAATCCGCGAGAAGCGTGGTCTTGCCGGCGTCGTGTCCCCCGACGAACGCGACGACGGCCGGCCGGTGGTCGGGATAGAGAAGAAAGGGGTCGCGGCGCGCGAGAAAGTGTCGTCCTTCCTCCCGGTGACGCGCGATCTCCGTCACGGCACCCCGGCCGGAATCGACCGCCTCGCGGAAGCGAGCCGAGCCGTTCAGGAGGTCGATCGCGGGCCGGGAGTCGAACTCGTACGGCTCCTCTCTCCATCGGAATTCCCGCGGCGCGAGCTCCCGGATTGCGGCGATGACCGCGAGGCCGGTCTCGAACGGCCGGAACGCGGCGGGATCCCGAACCGCGAGGAGGGCGCCGCCGCAAGTCTCGCCGGCGTGCTTCTCGAACATCGGGCGGAACCGCGTCGGGAGAAACCGGACTCCGGGCAGCTCCCATCGCGCCAGCGCGTCGACCAAAGCCGAAGGATCGAGCCAGGGCGCGCCGAACGTCTCGAACGGGCGGGTCGTGCCGCGGCCTTCGGAGACGTTCGTTCCTTCGAGCAGGCACATGCCCGGGTAGACGCGCGCCGCGTCGACCGTGGGAATGTTGGGGGACGGAGGAATCCAGGGCAGGCCGGTCTCCGCATACGGCGTATCGCGGCCCCAGCGCCGCATCGGAGAGACGACGAGATCGAGGTCGAGCCCGCGCTCCGCGGCTAAGAGCCGTGCGAGCTCGCCGGAGGTCATCCCATGCCGCACGGCGATCGGGTGCAGCCCGACGAAAGAGAGGAAGTCCGGGTCCTGCGGCGCCCCCTCGACCTCTCCCCCGAGCGGGTTCGGCCGGTCGCACACGACGAATCGCTTTCCGAGCTCGGCACAGGCCTCCATCGCCAGCAGCATCGTCCAGTGGAACGTGTAGTAGCGGCTTCCGACGTCGGGTACGTCGAACACGAGAGTGTCCAGGTCGGCGAGGTCTTCCCGCCGCGGCTTCAAGCTCTCGAGCGTCGTCCCGTACAGCGAGACAACCGGAAGCCCCGTCTCGCGATGGGTCGAAGAAGACACGCCCTCCATGTAGACGGCGCCGCCGTCGATGCCATGCTCCGGTCCGAAGAGACGACTGAGCCGGGTCTCACGAAGACCGGCGAGCGCTTTCCACGAAGGCACCCCGTCAGCGGTGACGGCGGCGTGGTTCGTGATCAGGCCGATCCTCTTCCCCGCGATCAGCGACGGGTCGGCGAGCAGCGCGTCGACGCCGAGCACTGTTCCGCGGTCGAGGTCGGTCAAGCGCGTCCGGTTCCGGGGTCGGGCCGGGGATGGTGCGGCCGCTCGCCGCGAACGAGACGGAGTGCATGGGGCAGGAGCTCCGCCACGGCGTCCAGACAGTCCGCGGCGCCCTTCGGCGATCCCGGAAGCGCGAGCACGAGCGTGCGCCCGCGTACGCCGGCGATCTGCCGCGAGAGGTAGGCGGGGGCAAAATCCCGCCCCGTGTCGGCGCGCATTTTCTCCGCCAGGCCGGGGGCCTCGATGTCGAGGACGCTGCGGACAGCTTCGGGGGTTCGATCGCGCGGAGAGACACCGGTTCCTCCGGTCAGGAGGATCAAGTCCACGCCACCCTCATCCGCGCGCGTCCGGACCGTCTCGGCGATGCGATCCCGGTCATCGGGAATCGTCTCGCGCGACACGACGAGATGATCGACCGCCGAGCGACGCAGCGTCTCCTCGCAGGCGGGGCCGCCCCGGTCCTCTCGCGCGCCGGAGGCGACGCCGTCGGAGACGGTGACGATCGCGACCCGGATCGGTGACCTCATTCGTTCCGGCTACTATAGCTGCGGCATTTTGGACTCTGGACTCGTCCTTTGGTCGCCCGTTTGCATTCGCGCCGGGTGATGATCGATCCCGGACCTGGCCGTCCCGGCTGGGCGTATTACGCCGCCGCGGCCCTCTTCGTCGTCGTCCTCGCTTTCGCGGTCCTCGGACTGGTCCGTTCCTCTTCGATCGGAAGAGCGGGAACGCGCGACCGCAAGACGACGGCCGGACCAACGGCGTCTGCCTCTTCGATCACGCCGACTCCGTTCGCGAACCGGCCGGTTCCGACCGTGCGGATCCCGCCTCCGACAACGGGCGCACCGACTCACCCGCCGAGCCGGACCTACCTGTACACGCCTCCCGATCGGGCAGGGACCCCGGATTCCGAGCCGGCGCCGGAGCCGCGCCGATAAGGGCCGGACCGGCCGCCGGTTTTCTCGAGCAGCACGATCTCTCGAATCTCGATTCCGCGGTCGAGCGCCTTCGCCATGTCGTAGAGCGCGAGGCACGATCCGGCGACCGCTGTGAGCGCTTCCATCTCGACCCCCGTTCGCGCGGACGTCGAGACCTCAGCCGTCACGACCACCTCGCGGGCGCGCGAGACGAGCACGCACTCGACCGCGACCGATTCGAGGCCGATCGGGTGCGCCAGGGGAACGATCTCGGGCGTCTTCTTCGCGGCGAGGATACCCGCGAGCCGCGCCACCGCGAGCGCGTCCCCTTTCGACAGCTGCCCGGCCGCGAGCGCTTCGAACGCCGCCCGACCCATCCGCACGCGCCCCCGGGCGACGGCGCAGCGCCGGGTCGAGGCTTTTGCGCCGACGTCGACCATCCGCGCCTGACCACGCGAGTCGACGTGCAGACTCTTCTTGCCGATCAGACGCGCTCCCGATGCGCGGCAAAGTCCGCGAACGTATTCAGGTTCGCGAAGGCGGCGCCGCTCGGGTCGAAGCGGCGCCACTCCTTCTCCGGGAAGATCTCGGCAGCCACTTCATCGGCGAGCGCTGTCAGAGAGAGCATTCCCCGCCCGATGCGGGCCTTGGCGAAGCGTGCGGCGGAGCGCCTCCAGACCGCCGCGAGCGGCTGCAGCCGGCCGCCCGCTTCCGGGATGAGCGCGGGCGCCGGCGTGGCGAGACCGCGGTCGGCGATTGCGCGTACGAGATCGTGGGTGAGTCCCGGGAGGTCGACCGCAAGGACGAAGATCCGATCCTGCGCCTCCTCCAGCGCCCGTACGAGGCCGTGGATCGCCGCGAACTCGGGAGAGCCGTCGAGGAGCACGTGAGCAGGGCCGACCGGGAAGTCCGGATCTTTCTTGAGAACGACGTAGACGTCGCTGAAGAGCGCCGAGAGACGCGTAGTCTGATACACCAAGAGACTCCCCGCCCCCCATGGAAGAGCCGCCTTGGGCCGGCCCATCCGCTTCGAGGCGCCACCGGCGAGAACGGCCGCCGGCATGGGAAGTTTCACCTTCGCGATGCTAGCATCGAGCGCGCCGCGAACCGTGATCTCCGTCATCGTTCCGATCAAAAGCGAGGGTCCGGAGATCGCGTGGGTCCTCTCCCGCTTCTCCGACTCGCCCGAAGCGGAGCTCCTCATCGCCCACACGGGCGCCCCGGAGCGAACCCGGGAGGCGTTTTGGGGCAGCCGGGCGCGCGTCCTGCCCCTGCCGGGCTGCAGCCGCGGTGCCGGGCTGGCCGGGGCGGCCGCGGAAGCGCGCGGAGAGATCCTCTTCTTCCTGCACGCCGATTCGCGTCCTCCGGAGAACGCGCTCGCTCTCATCGCTCGAACGATTGCGGAAGGAGCGGACGCCGGAGCGTTCTCGCTCGCCTACGAGCCGTCCGGCTTCGCGATGCGCTGGATCGCCGGGTGGGCCAACCTCCGATCCCGCCTGGGAAAGCTTCCTTTCGGTGACCAGGGCATCTTCTGCCGCCGCGAAACCTACGAGAGGGCGGGCGGCTTCCGCGACTTGCCGATCTGTGACGACGTCGATCTCGTCCGGCGTTTGAAACGGGCCGGCCGCTTCGTCGTTCGACCGGAGAAGACGATCACCTCGCCACGCCGCTACGTCGAGGAGGGCGCGGCGCGGCGGGTCCTGCGCAACTGGAGGGTGCTCGCCGGCTACTTCGCGGGGGTCCGGCCCGAGACGCTCAGGCGGTGGTACGAGGGATCACCGTCAATCGCTCCTCGAGACGAATCCGAACGGCGGGCCACTCATCGTCGATGACGCTGTAGTAAACGGTGTCGCGCACGCGGCCGCTCGCGGTCACCAGGTGTTTGCGCAGAGTCCCTTCCTCCTTCGCGCCGATCCGGCGGATGGCCGCCCGGGAGCGCTCGTTCCGCACGTCGGTCTTGAACTCCACGCGGCGGACGCCGAGCGTCTCGAAGGCATGCTTCATCATCAGGTACTTCGCCTCCGTGTTGAGAGCCGTGCGCTGCCATTCGCGCCCGAGCCAGGTCCAGCCGATCTCGAGCCGCCCGTTCCCGAGATCCACGTTGGCGAAGCGCGTGCTGCCGACGGGCTTTCCGATCGAGCGCGCGATCGTCGCAAATGGGAGAGCCGAGCCGGACTGCTGCGCCGCGAGCGCTCTCTCGACGTAGGCCCGCAGCTCGTCGATCGAGCCGGCGCGCTCGCTCGTCCAGCGCCAGAGATCGGGGTCGAGCGCGACTTCCGAGAGAGCATCGAGGTGGTCCAGCGTCAAGGGCTCGAGCCGAACCTGTCGACCTTCCAGAACGACCGGATCGAGTCTCACGGGGCAACCGCGCTGCTCGCGGTCACTTCCCTTCGCCGCCGAGGATCAAGGGAAGACCGTTCTTACCGCTACCGATCACGACGACCTTCGAGTTCTGGCTCATCGCGAGCTTCTCGGTCGCCTCGATGCCTTTCCACTCCAGGAGCTGCGGGCTGATCCCCGCTGCGACGATCTTCTGGAAATCCGCGATTCCCTGCGCCTCGATCCGCTTGCGCTCCGCCTCCTGCTGCTCCTTCTGGAGCACGAACTTCATCTGCTCGGCCTCCTGCTCGCGCCGCAGCTTCTCCTGGATTGCGTTCGCGACGATGGCGGGCAGGCCGATCTTCCTCAGCAGGACGGCCTCGGCGATGATCCCGCGATCTCCGGCGAGCTTGCGGAAGAGCTCCAGCGTCTCCTTCGCGATCCGCTCCCGTTCCGCCGAGTACAGGACTTTGGCCTCGTAGGAAGCGGTGACCTCCCGGATCGCCGAACGGATCTGGGGATGGACCGCGATCTCCTGGTAGTCCTTGCCCACGGTCCGGTATATGTCGTCGGCCTTCTCGGGATCGAGACGGAACAGAAGTGATCCCTCGAGCTCCATGGTCAGCCCTTCCTTCGAAGGGACCTCGGCCGTCTCTTTGACCTCCTGCGTCTGGATCGACATCTTGATCACGCGCGTGAACGGAAACACGAACCGGACTCCCGGCGGCAGGACGTTCGGCGAGACGCTCCCGAAGAAGTCCTTCACCCCCACGTGGCCCGCCGGGATGACCTTGATCGGGTTCCCGGCCAGAAGAATGATCAGGACGACGGCGACGATGACCAGGCGGAAAATTCCGCGTCCCGGAGCAGAGGGCGGGACTACCTCGAACAGCTTGGGCATGTTTCCTCCTCTTGGATGCGAGGAAGAAGCTATCAGCTGTCGGAGAAACCGGCGCGGGCTCGACTCCTACACCATTTTCAGGAGGTGGCCCATCTTGTTTTTCTTCGCTTCGAGATAGCGCCGTGATCCGGCCGTCGGATGCACCTCGAGCGGGACCCTCTCGACGATCTCGAGCCCGTAGCCGCCGATGGCCACGTACTTCGACGGATTGTTCGTCATCAGCCTCATTTTCCGGACGCCCAGGTCGCGCAGGATCTGACACCCGACGCCGTAGTTCCGGATGTCCGGCGGGAAACCGAGTTTCTCGTTGGCCGAGACGGTGTCGTGTCCCTCGTCCTGCAGCTCGTAAGCCTTGAGCTTGTTGATGAGACCGATCCCCCGACCTTCCTGCAGCAGGTAGAGGAAGACGCCTTTCCCCGCCTCGATGATCTTTTCCATCGCGAGCGACAGCTGCTCGCCGCAGTCGCAGCGCGTCGATCCGAAGACGTCCCCCGTCAGGCACTGCGAGTGCACGCGCACCAGAACCGGCTCCTCCTCGTCGATTTCGCCGTGGACGAGCGCGATGTGCTCCTCGTGCGTCACATCGCTCCGGTACGCGGACAGGCGGAAGTCCCCGAACCGGGTCGGCAGGTGCGGCGCGGCGATTCGGTGAACGAGCCGCTCGGTCTTCATCCGGTGGCGGATCAGGTCCGCGACCGTCACCAGTGCCAAGCCGTGCCTCTCGCAGAACCTCGCGAGGTCCGGCACCCGCGCCATCGTGCCGTCCTCGTTCATGACTTCGCAGATCACCGCGGAGGGATCGAGCCCCGCGATCCGCGCGAGATCGACCGACGCCTCGGTCTGTCCGGCGCGCTTCAAGACGCCGCCGACCCGCGCCCGGAGCGGGAACATGTGCCCTGGCCTCGCCAGGTCGGAAGGACGCGTTGCCGGGTCGATGGCCGCTTTGACCGTCGCCGCCCGATCGGCCGCGGAAATGCCGGTCGTCACCTGACCGCGCGCCTCGATCGAGACGGTGAACGCCGTTCCGAAGTTGGACGTGTTCTCCCCCACCATCGGAGGCAGCTCGAGGGCGTCGCACCGCTCCTCGGTAAGCGCGAGACAGATCAGGCCCCTCCCTTCGCGCGCCATGAAGTTGATCGCCTCGGGCGTGACTTTCTCGGCCGCGAGGACGAGGTCGCCCTCGTTCTCCCGGTCTTCGTCGTCCACGACGACGACGAACCGTCCGGCTTTGAGCTCTTCGACCGCTGTCGCGATCGACGAAAACGGTGGCTTCTTTTCACTCATCCGATCAATCTTCCCACGTCTTTGACCGAGGTCGAGTCAGAAGACCGCCGGCTCCTCGTAGGTGGCGAAAACCTCGCGCATCACGTCGGAGATCTCCCCCACCGTCGCGTAGGTCTTGACCGCCTCGACGAGAGGGGGCATGACGTTCCGGCCGTCCGCGCACGCCTGGCGCAGGGCGGAGAGCGAGGACGTCACCGCCTTCCCGTCGCGAGACCGCCGCAAGGCCGCGAGCTCCGCCTTCTGCTTCTCCTCGACCGATTCGTCGATGTAGAGGGTCTCCAGAGGCTCCTCGTTCTCCTCCACGAACTCGTTGACGCCGACGATGATCTTGTCCTTCGCGTCCACCGCGCGCTGATACATGTATGCCGCGTCCATGATCTCGCGCTGCGGGAATCCGGCCTCGATCGCCTCGACCATTCCTCCGAGCGCATCGATGCGTCGGAAGTAATCGAAGCAGCCGCGCTCCATTCGCGTCGTCAACTCCTCGACGAAGTAGGAGCCGCCCAGCGGATCGATCGTGTTCGCGACCCCCGACTCGTGAGCGATCACCTGCTGGGTTCGGAGCGCGAGCTTGACCGCGAAGTCCGTGGGAAGCGCGAGCGTCTCGTCAAGCGAGTTGGTGTGCAGGGAGTTCGTCCCTCCCAGCACCGCCGCGAGCGCCTGCAGCGTGGTCCGAACGACGTTGTTGTAAGGCTGCTGCGCGGTCAGGGAACAGCCGGCCGTCTGCGCGTGGAAGCGGCACATCGTGGAGCGCGAATCCTTCGCCCCGAACCGATCCCGCATCGTCTTTGCCCAGACCCGTCGCGCCGCGCGGTACTTGGCGACCTCCTCGAAAAAGTCGTTGTGCGCGTTGAAGAAGAAGGACAGCCGCGGCGCGAAGTCGTCGACCGCCATCCCCGCTTCGATTCCGTACGTCACGTATTCCACCCCGTCGCGCAGCGTGAAGGCGAGCTCCTGGAGCGCCGTCGAGCCCGCCTCGCGGATGTGGTACCCGGAGATCGAGATCGTGTTCCAACGCGGGACGTGCTTCGCACAGAAAGAGAACTGATCGGTGATCAGCCGCATCGAGGGGCGCGGAGGAAAGATGTACTCCTTCTGGGCGATGTACTCCTTGAGGATGTCGTTCTGGAGCGTTCCGCCGACGCGATCCCACGCCGTTCCGTGCTTCTCGGCGACCGCGAGATACATCGCGAGCGCGATCGGCGCGGTGGAGTTGATCGTCATCGACGTGGTCACTTTCCCGAGATCGATCCCGTCGAAGAGGATCTCCATGTCGGCGAGGGAGTCCACCGCCACTCCGCACTTTCCCACCTCGCCGCGAGCCATCTCGTGGTCCGAGTCGTACCCGTAGAGAGTCGGCAGGTGAAAGGCGGTCGAAAGGCCGGTCTGCCCGTGGTCGAGAAGGTAGTGAAAACGCTCGTTCGTCTGCCGGGCCGTGCCGTAGCCAGCGAACTGGCGCATCGTCCAGAGCCTTCCGCGATACATCGTCGGCTGGACGCCGCGAGTGTACGGGTATTCTCCCGGCCACCCGAGGTCCCGCTCCGGATCGAATCCCGCGAGCGTGTCGGGAGAGGCGAGCGGCTCGACCGGAGCGCCGGAGACTGTCGTGAAATCCCGCTTCCAGGTGGGGTGCCGAGAGAACGCTTCGCGGGCGGACTGCTCCCAGCGGCGCCGCCCCGCTCGCACTGCCTCGGCGACCGTCGGATCCGCCTCTTTCTCGTCGGTGGTCCTGCTCATCCAGAACGCAGAATAGCCCAATCGTATGAATGATTTCCAACCGCCGTTCGAGCGGCGTTCCCACGGCACGAAAGATGCAGATAACTCCCCCGGCCATTTGGCCGCATGCAAGGAGGAACTTCATGACGAAACGGATCACCACTCTTCTGGCGATTCTCGCGGCGGTGGCGTTTGCGATCGCGTGTGCGCAAACCGACGCGGGGATCACGGGCAAGATCAAGTCGAAACTCGCGGCGGATGACACCGTGAAGGCCTATCAGATCGATGTCGACACCAAGAACAAGGTCGTCACGCTTTCGGGCAACGTGGACAGCCCGGCCGCCAAGGATCAGGCGGTCGCGCTGGCGCGCGGCACGGAAGGCGTCGCCGACGTCGTGGACAACATCACGGTCAAGACCGCGGCGGCCCCGCCCTCCGAGAATCCACCCGCGGGTGGCGAGGGCGCAATGGTCGGCGGCAATGCCCCCAACCCGGAGCCCAACCGGCCGATGGGCCAGGTGATGGACGACGCCGCGATTACGGCGGCCGTCAAGGCGAAACTGCTGGCTGATCCTACGGTTGGCGGCCTGAAGATCGACGTCGACACTCGCAACGGCGTGGTCTATCTGACGAGCGAGCACATGAAGAGCCAGGCGGAGATCGACCAGGCGATCAAGCTCACGAAGGAGACCTCGGGCGTCAAGGACGTCCAGAGCAAGCTCACGATCAGTGAGAAGGCGGAGAAGAAAGCGGAGGAGAAGAAGAAGTACTGAAGGTCCGGAGGACCGCGAGGTTCTCCGCAAACCGCCGGCGAAACGCCGGCACGTCCAAGAAAGGGCCGGAGAGATTCCGGCCCTTTCGATTCTAGCGGCGCTTGGACGGCGCCGGTAGAGAGTCGGCGGCCGCGGGGCGCCATCCCGAGGTGACTGCGCTACATTCGCGCGGCTCGCACCGTCGGCAGGATCGCCGTCGTCGCCAGCTTCGTCAAACCCTTCACCGAGAACGGCAGGCTGGACGACATGAAGCACGAGTGCGTGCACCAGCACTCGCGCCTCGCGACGCGTCGGCGCAGGTCGTTCGCTCTCTCGGAGAACCACGCCTTCCGGAACGACCACCCGAAGTCGCGGATGTTCCCGATCTCCCACTGCACCTCGCAAAGGGAGATCGTCCCCTCCGGATTCAACACTCCCGAGACCGTGCCCGCGTAACACTTGTAGACCATCCGCTCCTGCTCCAGGGTCGCGAGCTCGGCCTCGCGCGCCGCCACCTTCAGGTTCCGGAGGATCGGCCGATAGCGGTGGAAGCGCGCCCAGTACGGCTTCAAGGTCGCGAGCGCCTGCGCGTACTCCTCGGCGGTCAGCGGGCGGATGGAAGAGTCGGGAAACGGCGGCCGCAGGAGCTCGAACGAGTGGAAGTCGATCTCGGGAAAGTTTGCCTCGACCCAGGACGTGATCTCCGGCAGGTCGTCGCGGTTGAACGAGGCGAGCACGGTCTGCACGTTGACGAGGAGCCCGCGCCGACGCCTTTTCAACGCGGTGAGCCGGCGGTAGGTCTCCGCGACCTTCGGGAAGTTTCCGGGCGCTCCGCGGATCTCATCGTGGCGGTCCCCCAGGTGGTCGAGCGAGAGGCCGACGGTGAACGTCTGCCGCTCGTCCTTTCGGGACTCGAGCGCTCCAGCGACGATCGCCTCGACCTGCTCCGGGAGGAGCGAGTTCGTCGGCATCGTGACGTTCGAGGCATCGTGGCGGCGATAGAGGAGCCGAGTCACGCCCGGCAGGTCGCGGTTCAGGGTCGGCTCGCCGCCCGTCAGGACGACGCTGTAGAGCGACGGCAGGTCTTCGAGCGCTCGCCCGTAGTCCTCGAGCGACATCTCGAGGTGCCGATTGACGTTCAGGTGGTCCCAGTAGAAGCAAGTCACGCACTTCGAATTGCAGAGGTTGGTCATCCCCAGGATGAGGTAACGCGGCAGCGTTGCCCTTCCCTGGAACCACTGCCCGGCGAGAACGAGCTCGTTCACCGTCCCGCTACGGCGAGCAGGCCCCGCGCGATGCCGGCGAGGAGCCCGGCGAAATAGGTGAGGTGGTGGAGCGCAAACGCGAACGGAACCGCGGGAAAAAGAGCCAGGTCCCGGCGCCAGATGGGGAAGGAGAGAGTCCACGTCGTAACGGCATAGACGAGTGCCGCCGGCGCGAGGAACGGCAGGCCGAAAGAGGCGGGCCCCACCGTCGCGAGGAATCCCGCCGAGAGAAACGCGGCGATGCGCCGGCGCGAGTAGAGCCCGGGCCGTTCGACGAAGAGCCGGCCGGTCTTGACCCGGTAGCGCCAGCGCTGCGCGAGATAGCCCCCCGGAAACGCGCGCCGGCGGTGGCGCACGCGGACCGCGGGATCGAGCCGAACACGCAGGCCGAGAGCCAGGGCACGGTGTACGAACTCGGTGTCTTCCCCGACGTAGCCGAGCGATTCGTCGAACCCTCCGACCGCTTCGAAGGCGTCCCGCCGGACGAACAGGTTGCACAGCGCGACGTCATGCGGCGAGCGGACCGGGCCGCCCGGCGCGGCATGCTCGTGAGCGGGAACGCCGCTGCCGATCCGGGGCGTCGCGAGCAGAAGATCGGAGATGCGCTCGAGATACGGCGCCTCGGCGCATCCGACGTCCGGGCCGCCCACGAGATCCGCGCTCTCGAGCGCGCGCGCTCCCGCCTCCAGCCAGCGGGGCTCGGCCTGCGCGTCGTCGTCCAAGAAAGCGAGAAGGCTGCCGCGGGCACGTGCCGCCGCGAGGTTTCGCCGGATCCCCGGGTTGCGGGTGTCGACCGGGACCCACTCGCAGGGAAAGGAGACTCGCCCGGCAGTTTGCGGAGCGGACGATGAGGCGACCAGGACTTCGAAGGACGGCGCCCTCTCCTGTCGCTCGAGAGAAGCGAGGCTCTCGGCGAGCGAGTCCTCCACGCGATCCGAAGCGATCAGAACGGAAACGACGGGTGCCACCGAACTCATCTTAGCTCCCGTGGTCGGCTACCCGCGCTCCCCAGTCGGATCAGCGCCCGCCGCAGTCTCGCGTGACCCTGTAACAATCGCAGGTAACGGATCTCTTCATGGCCCGCCTTCGCGCGGACGATCGCGACGACGGCCTTGCGCTCGTCCCGGGTCCACCCCGCGACGTCCGGCAGGACGTCCAGCACGAGCGCCAGGTCCGGGAAGGCTTCGCCCCTGGACGCGGGAGCCCCGAGAAGCCGCGCGGTGTGCGAGCTCGCCCGGCGACGGGCTTCGTCCGGATCGCCACCGTAGCGGACCCGCATCCGCGTCTGGACCGCGAGCCCGACGTTCCGAACGTGGAAGCGGTCCCACCCCCCGGACCGTGCGGGGTCGGCTTCGTAGAGGAGATTGTGCGTAACCAGACGCCGCAGGACCCGCCGCGGCGAACGGTAAGAGACATCCGAGGCAAGCTTCCTTTCCTCCGACTCGACGAGCCGCGCGATCGCGGCCGACGTCGGCCGGAAACCGAGCTTGCGATAGAACCAGAACGCCCCCGAATCGATCGCCTCGGGGTTCTCGTGGCCGAGCTGGTACGGGTCGATCGAGAACGAGGTCACCCCGAGGATCTGGTTCAGGAGACGGAGAACCCGCCCGAAGATCCACGCGGATTCTCCCTCGCGGAACGTGTAGTAGATGTTGAATCCGATCTCGATCCGCTCGAAGAGGGCGAGCCCTTCGACGTAGCCGACGGGAACGCCATTCTTCACGACGATCGCCGCGAACCCGGCGCGCAGCGGCAGCCGGCGGCCCCTCTCAAGCCCCATGAAGAAGATCTCGACGCCCCGTCCCGCGCGGGCGGCGCGAACCGAGGCCGGATCGGCGTACGTGAAGCCGTAGTACTCGCGGTAGCGGAGCGCGGTCGCTCCTCGCGTGAGATCGACGACCTCTTCGCCCTCTCGCCGCGAGAGCCGCCGGATCGGGAGCGGTGGCGAGGCGAGCGCCTCCGCGAGAGAGACGTCCCGACGCGCGATCAAGGGTCCGGAGTGGAGGAAGATCTCCGGCGCGCGCCGCCGCATCCGCGTGCGGGTCACCGGGCCGTTCCCGAGCCTCCAGACGATCCGAAGCTTCAACGCCTCGTAGCGCTCGGCGCGCTCCTGGTCGGAAAGCGGGAGCTCTTCGATGCGTTCCACGAGCCACTCGAGATCGCGCCGGGGATTCGGCTGCGCGGCGCGCAGCCAGTCGAGGTAAGGAACGTTCGCGTCTTCGAGCGCCTCTTCCTCCAGGAGCGGAAGGAAACGGGGTAAGAGAGCGCGGAGGCGATCCTCTCTTCCGTCGCTCTCCCAGTCGAGACGGACGCGTCGACGAAATCGGCTCGCCAGCCAACGCACGACGTCGAAGGAGTAGTCCGTCGAGATCTCCGTGCCGGCGATGCCGGAGACTTCCGGCCGGTCGAACGGACCGAGGTCGCCGCCCGACCGCGTCCGGGCTCCGACCCGGTCGCCGAATCGAGACAGGATCCGCTCCGCGGCATGCATCGTCCCGCGATCGGGTGGATACGCCCGCAGGAAAAGAACCGCCTCGTGAAACCGGATGAGACCCGGGGCGTCCGAGAACGCGCGCCGTTCGAGCGCTCGGAGGAGCCGGACCGTCCCGCCGGAAACGGGCCGTTTCGTCTTCGATGTCTCGAGGCGGGCGAGCAGCCGCTCGAGAGCCCTATTCACGCTTCCCCTCCGAGGACCTCTTCGACGGCGGAAAGCGCGGGCTCGATCTCGACGGGGCGGTTGGCTCGCGGAGGAGCCGGATCGACCTCCTGGTGGTATCGGAGGAGAAGTCCCGGATCCTTCAGGATGTGACCGGTCAGGATCGCCACGACTCGCTCCCCCGGCCGGATCACCCCTTGCGCGACGAGCTTCTTCACCCCGGCGACGCTCGCCGCACTCGCCGGCTCGCAGCCCGCGCCCGAGGCGTCGACGACGGCCTTCGCTTCGAGGATTTCGTCGTCGGTCACGTCGGTGACCACGCCGTTGGTCGTCTGGATCGCGTGGACCGCGCGGTCGTGCGAGGCGGGGTCGCCGATCCGGATCGCCGTCGCCGCCGTCTCCGCCTTCACCCGGTGCCGCCGGGTGAATCCCTCCCGAAAGCCGCGCGCGAACGGGTTCGCTCCCTCGGCCTGCACCGCGGCGAGCCGCGGCACGCGCGAGATGAGACCGAGCTCGCGCGCCTCGCGAAGGGCGTTTCCGAACGCCGAGGTGTTGCCGAGATTGCCCGCCGGAAGCGCGATCCAGTCCGGCGGTTCCCAACCGAGCTGCTCGAGCGCCTCGAAGAGGATGGTTTTCTGCCCCTCGAGGCGGTACGGGTTGACGGAGTTCAGGAGGTAGACGTTCAGCTTTTCGCTCGCCTCGCGGGCCAGAGCGAAGCAGGCGTCGAAGTCGCCGCGGACGAGAAGGGTTCTCGCGCCGTAAGCCAGAGTCTGAGCGAGCTTGCCCGCCGCGACCTGGCCTGCCGGAACGAAGACGAGCGCGGGAATCTCCGCGAGCGCCGCGTATGCGGCGAGCGAGGCGGACGTGTTTCCCGTCGAGGCGCACGCGACCGCCCGCGCCCCGATGCGCTTGGCGACGGTCACCCCGACCGTCATCCCGCGGTCCTTGAACGACCCGGTCGGGTTGTGCCCTTCGTGCTTGAGGGCGAGCTCCGCGATGCCGGTCCAGCGGGAGACCGGCGAGAGAAAGAGGAGCGGCGTGTTGCCTTCCGGATGGGTGACGACGCCGGAGCCGGCGTCCGGGAGAACGAGCTCGCGGTATCTCCACACGCCGGAGGCGTCGAGGCTTTCTCCTGAACCGCGGCGGGCCGCGAAGAGATCGCGAAGCCCGGGGCCGCGGCTCTCGGGCGGCCGGTGCCTCGCCTCCAGCAGCGCGGAGCACGCGGGACACCGGCTCTTCGGGAAGGAAAGCGGTAATTCCCGGCCGCACCGCAGGCAGACTTGCCAGCTCGGCGGCCGGGCAGGCGACTCGCTCATCTTCCGCTCCCGACGCGGGCGCCCTGGCCGTCGACCGTGCCGACCCGTGCGCTGGCTTCGATCCCGCGGGCCTGGTACGCGGCGACCATCGCTCCACCGATCCGCCGGGCCGAGTCTTCGTCAATCGCGAAAGCGAACGCCGAAGGTCCACTGCCCGAAATCGAGCAGCCGAGCGCGCCCGCTTCCAGAGCGGCCGCTTTCGCCTCGACGAATCCGGGAAGGAGCGGCGCGCGCGCGGGCTCCGCGATCCCGTCCTCGACCGATCGCCGCAGCAGATCCCAGTCGCGCGAGGCGAGTGCGGCGACGAGAGCTCCGACGCCGGCAGCCTGCTCGACCGCGACGCCGAGCTCGACCGAGCTCGGGAGACAGGCACGCGCCGCCTCGGTGCGCAGCCTCTGCCGCGGGTGGGCGAGGACGATCCGGAGCTCCTCGGGATACGCGAGGCGGACCACGTCGAGAGGCTCCAGAGAGCGGATCAGCACGACGCCTCCGAGGAGCGCGGCGGCCACGTTGTCCGCGTGCCGTCCGGCGACCGCTTCCTCCGCTTCCAGGCACGCTTCCAGAAGCTCCTCCTTTCGGAACGGAGAGCCCAGCAGCTCGTTGACCGCGACCGCGGCGGCCGCCGCCGAGGCTGCGCTGCCTCCCTGCCCGCCCGACAGCGGAAGCCCCTTCTCCACGTCGAGAGTGAAGCCGATCTCCGCGGCCGCCTTCGCTCGGACGCGCGCGGCCGCGATTCCCGCCGAGTTCCGACGAGGGTCGATCGGAATATCCGGATGTCCGGAGGAGCGCATGCGAATCTCCGAGTCGACGCCGCGCTCGACAGTCACCACGTCTCCGGCGCCCGTCACGGCGAGGCCGAGAACGTCGAAGCCGGGGCCGAGGTTCGCCACCGTGCCCGGGGCGAAAGCGCGGACGAGGTTCATCCGCCGGCGAGCTCGAGCACGTCGTTCAAGATTCCCGCTGCGGTGACGGCCAGCCCGGCTCCCGGTCCCTGGATCACGAGCGGGTTCGTCCGGTAACGCAGCGTCGTGAAAGCGACCTGGTTGTCGGTGCCCTGAAGCCCGGCGAAGGCGCTGCCCGGGCCGACCTCGGCGAGTCCAACTCGGATCTTCCGATGCGTGACCGTGGCGATGTACCGCAATCGTCGCTCCCGTGCCCGGGCGCGGGCGAGACGCTCCGCCCACTCGGGATCGAGCTCCTCGAGCCTCTCGAGGAAGCGCGGGAGAGGGACCTTCCGATGAGCGGCGGGAACGAGCGACTCCACCGCGACCTCCTCTGGCTCGCCCCGGAACCCGAGCAGGCGCCCGAGGATCACCGCCTTTCTTCCGACGTCGGCGCCGGAGAGGTCGTCGCGGGGATCCGGCTCCGTATAGCCGCGGTCGATCGCTTCCCGAAGGCTCCGCGAAAAGCGGCGGCCCGCTTCGATCTCCGACAGCAGGAAGCCGAGCGTGCCCGAGAGACATCCTTCGATCTTGACGACCCGATCGCCGGACTCGACGAGCTTGCGGTAGGTGTCGAGAATCGGAAGGCCGGCGCCGACCGTGGCTTCGAAACGAAGGCGTCGCCCGCCCTTCCGGATCGCCTCCTCGATCTTCTCCGCCTCTTTGCGGCGGCCGGACAGCGGGCGTTTGTTCGCGAGCACGAGATCGAAGCCGGAGGCGACCGCCTTCTCGAGCACCGGTCCGGTCTTCGCGGCGGTCACGTCCACCAGGATCGGCCGGGAGAGGGCGTGCTCCGCGAGAGCTTCGACCGCTTCGCCCGCCCCGGTCGGAACTCCGAGCGTCCTCTCCGCAACGGAGCGGGCGCCCGCCTTCAATGCCGCGAGCTCCCGAAGATCCCGGGACGAAAGACCGGCCGGACGGAACACGTACCCGCCCCGATCGATCACTCCAACCAGACGGAGCTTCGTCCGTCGAGAAGAGCGAACCACGAGGCTGGCCAGTGTGCGCCCGACCTGGCCGAAGCCGAGCAGAACGACGTCGGCGTGCTGGGAGACCGCGGCGCGTCCTCCGCCGATCTTCGAGAGCTGAAAGGCGTCGTGGATGCGCCGCTGAGCTTCGCCGGACCACGCCGCCTCGACGACGAAGGAGATGTTCAGCTCCGAGGATCCCTGAGCGATCGCCACGACGTTGATGCCGGCCGGCGCGAGCGCGTTGAAGACGCGGGCCGCAATGCCGGGAGTGCCGGCCATGCCGAGGCCGACGACGGAGATCGTGACGAGACCTCGAAGGACTTCGACGCCGTCCACTTCCCGGCGCGAGACCTCCTCTCGGAACGCCTCGAGGAGACTCTTCTGGGCGGCATCCGCCTGCTCCTCCGGAATCCCGGCGCAGATCGAGTGCTCGGAAGAGGCCTGCGAGATGAGCGAGACGGAGATTCCTTCTCGATGGAGGGCGCCGAACGTTCGGGCAGCGATCCCGGGAACCCCGAGCATCCCGTTACCCGTGACCGTCACGAGAGCCTGCCCCGAGATCGCCGAAAGGGCCTTGACCGGATATCGGTCGAGCGTGCGGCGGCCGGAGATCTCCGTGCCCGGCTCCTCCGGGTGATCGAACGGGCGGACGAAGATCCGGGTCCGGCCGGCTGGAATCAGCGCGCGCGGGTGGAGAACCTTCGCACCGTAGTAGGCGAGCTCGGCCGCTTCCCGCAGGTTCAGCTGTGGAATCACGCGCGCGTCCGGCACGACCCGAGGATCGGCCGTCAGGAACCCTCGGACGTCCTTCCAGAGGATGACCGCGCGAGCGGCGAGCGCCCGGCCCAAGAGCGTCGCCGTCAGATCCGAGCCGCCCCGGCCGAGCGTCACGGCGCGTCCTTCGGCATCCGCTCCGAGAAACCCGGGTACGACCGGAACCGCGCCTTTCGAAAGAAGAGGTCGCAGCCTCGTTCGGGCACGGCGGTCGGTCGACGCGAGGTCGGGCGAGGCCTGTCCCGGGCGGCCATCCGTCGCAATGACGTCGAGCGGGCTGACGTACTCGGACCGGACTCCTCGCGCGACGAGTCCGGCCGAAAAGATCCGCGCGGCGAGGTCCTCGCCGGCGGCGAGGAGATGGTCGACCGAGCGCGGCGAGAGCTCCCGAAGCATCCGCGGAGCAGTCGAGAGCGCCTTTAGCTCGCCGAAAGCGCGTCGGACTTTCGCGAGGACGCCCTGCTGGTCGTCCCGATCCGCAACGACAGCGCGCGCCGAGGTCTCGTACCTCTTCTGGAGCTCCGCCGCCGTCCTGCGGACCGCGGCATCGTTGCCGCGGGAGAGCTCTCGAGCGAGCGACAGCAGCGAGTCGGTCACACCGGCAAACGCCGAAACGACCACTACCGCGGGGCGGTCCGCGCTCTCGATGATCGAGAGCGCGTGGGCGAGCGCGTCCGCATCGCGAAGGGAGGCTCCGCCGAATTTGTGGATGGACGGAGGCGCAACCGGCCGGCTACGATTTTCCGTTTTCTTCTCCCAGCAGCGCCTTCAGCCGCGCGTGTCCGTCGCGGGAGACCGGGATCCGCGAGCCGTCCGCGAGAATTGCGACATAGCTCCCTTTCGAGTCGACCGGCGAACGGTGCCTTCCGCCGGAGAGATTCGCGCGCTTCGATGCTATTCTGGATCGCGGAGGAGATTGGATGGCGACGGACATCATCATGCCCCAGATGGGCGAATCGATCGCAGAGGGCACCATCACCAAATGGCTGAAGAAGGTGGGCGATCCGGTCAAGCGAGACGAGCCGATCTTCGAGATCTCGACCGACAAGGTCGATGCCGAGATTCCGTCTCCGGTCGCCGGGACCCTCGTCGAAATCAAAGTGGCCGAAGGTCAGACCGTCCCCATCAACACCGTGGTCGGCTCGATCGGCGAAGCGGGAGAGGCCGTCGCCCCCGGAGCCGCCGGAGAAAAGCCGGCCGCTGCCGTGCCGCCGCCCGCCACGGCCGCCCCTGCCCCCGGACCGCCGGCAGCCGCCCCCCCGCAGGCGTCCGCGCCTCCGACGCCCCCACGGGCCTCCTCACCTCCGCCGTCGCCGGCCGTCCCGGCTGCGCCCGAACCGCCGCGCCCGCAGGGGGCCACGCCTCCGCCGGCTCCCGCCCCGGCCCTGCAGCCGCAGCCCGCCGCCGCCGTCTCGACCGAGCCGGCAGGCGCGCGGGTCGAGTCGATCGAAGAGAGGATCCGCCAGCGATCTTCTCCGCTCGTTCGGAAGATTGCACAGGAGCACGGTCTCGACATCCGCGAGATCGAGGGAACGGGAATCTACAGCCGGGTGACGAAGAACGACATCCTCTCGTTCCTCGAGAACCGTAAGGTCGCGGGGTCATCGGCCGCGGCGACGCCGGGCGCGCGGGGAGCTGCGGCTCCCGCCGAGGTCTCGCAACCGACCCGCGTACCGGCAGTCGAGCCCGCGCCTGCCCGCCCCGCGCTCGCGATCACCGGCCGCGACGAAGT
>DASWDK010000103.1:0-18622 GCA_036395335.1 Thermoanaerobaculia bacterium | reverse complement strand
CCGACGCCTGCGGGAGCGGAAGCCTTCCGTTCTTCCCTCGGCGCCGGCGCCGGCTCGCGGCTCGTGGTCCTCTCGGTCGTCTTCTCGGCTGCCCGTTCCGCTTTGGGCGCCCGGCTGACCTTGACCTTGCCCCGGATCTTGTCGATGGTCGACGCGGACACGCCCTCCCGCTTGAGATCGGCCAGGGACGAGTAGGGCCGGTTCGCCATGATCTTCTTCGCCGTCGCGGCTCCGACCCCGGGCAGCGCTTCGAGCTCGCCTTGAGAAGCGGAGTTGAGGTCGACCTTCTCACCCGATTTGATCGCGGCCTTCTCGGACTTTTTCTTCTCTTTGACTTCCCGTTTCTCCGTTTTGGCGACGGCCTTCTCTTCCTTCTTCTTCTCCTCCCGGGTCGTGCGGCCCGCCTTCACGAGGCCGCGAAGCTTCGCGATGGTGCTTTCGGGAACGCCGGCCTTCGAAAGGCCGGAGGCGGAGGAGTAAGGCCGGTTTTCGATGATCCTCTTCGCGAGCGCGGGCCCTACGCCGGGCAGCGCCTCGAGCTCGCTCTGCGAGGCGGAATTCAGATCGACCTTCTCACCCTTCGCTTTTGCCGCCCCGAAGGCGGGCGAGCCGATCAACACGAAGAGAAGTACCAGACCCGTGACGAGAATCGATCCCGCGCGCGTCTTCATCGATGAGCCCCTTTCGAGAGTCCCGAACGACTAATTCCTGTTCTTTTTTGCCAATTTGTCGGAGAGCTTCTCCTTCTGCTCGTCGGCGATCTCCGAGGCCTTGTCGGCGAGCTTCTCCCCGACCCGTTCCTTGATTCCCATGACTGTCTCCTTTTTCGCGCGCCTCTGCCTTGAACGCCCGGCATTTCAACGCTAACAGAGATGCGCGCGGAAGAGGGGCCACGTCTTTCGACCGGGGGAAGGCTACTCGAAAGGATCGTGAACCGGTGGTGAACCGGCTGTCGGACTCTTCCCGCAAAAAAAGGCGCGACTCGCATCGCGCCAAAAAGGAGGGCTGCGTCCTTCGACGCGAGGGAGTCTTCTATTTGCCGGCCGACGGTCCCCGCCGCAGGCGGATCGTGCCCGACGCCGTCTGGACACGGACCTTTTTCCCGCCGCCGCCGACCGCGCCGGTTCCGCGCACAATTCCTTCGCGGCGGGAGACGGAGATCTCGGGAAAATCCGACCGGATCGCGGGCTCAGAGGGGTCGGCTTCGGTGACGGTCAGATCGAAGTCGCCCCGGAAGTCCGAGGGGAGAGTCAGGGTGACGTCGCCGCCCCCGTTCTGGATCGTGATCCCGTGGCGGAGCTGCCGGGACGCGAGGGCGATCCGGACGTCGCCTCCGGCCGTCGCGGCGGTCACCGCCCCGGCCACGATCGGCACGACGATGTCCCCGCCGCCGGTTCGCGCGTGAAGCCAGCGGTCGACACGCCCGATCCGGATGTCTCCGCCCGAAGTCTCGACCCGCGCGGCGCCGGAAACCGAGATCGCCCGCACGTCTCCGGCGAGAGTCTGCGCGGCGAGGTCACCCTTCACCGGACCGATCCGAATGTCGCCGCCCAGGGTCTTGACGTCAGCTCCCGCTCCGGCGGAGCCGACGACGATCTCGCCGGAGTGGGTCAGGATCTTGACCCGACCCGCCACGTCCCCGATCCGGTAGCTGCTCGTGCCGCTCGTCGAAAGGAAGTCGCCGGCGATGTTGCCGCGCAGGACCGGCGCATCGAGCGCGAAGGCGTGGGCGGCGGGATGCGGCGACCGCACTTCCACGACGGGCGCCGGCGCGACCACCACTTCCGGAGTGACCACCCGCACCTCCGGAACGCGGACTCGGACCTCGGGAGCGCGAACCGCGACTCTCGGGATCGTCACGACGAAGGAGCGGCGCTCGAAGACCACGGGACGTGCGTCCTCGGCACGTGTTCCGCTCGCGAGCAGGAGAATCGAGCCGTTCAGCGCGGAGAGACGCACCTGCGATCCGCCTTCACCGACGCGGCCGGAGTAGGAACGGCGGGGGTCGAGAATGCGGAACGCGCGGAATCCGCGAGCGCCCTCCCGCGGACCCTGAGGCGTGCCCTCCTCGACGGCCCTCAGGGACTCCCGGATTTCGACGTCGACGTCCCGCATGGACTCCTCGAGCTCCTTCTCGAGATCGCGAAGGTCGACAGCCCCGGCCTCGTCCCCGTGGTCCTCGACGAGGATGCGGCGCGCTCTCTTTTCCCACCTGTCTTCCCGCGCCCTCTTGCGGACGACCTCCTCATCGAAGTCCTGGGCCCGGCGCGGAAGGGCGAACGTCGAGGCGATCGAGCCGTGCATCGTGGAGGCCGAAACGTCGAAACGCGCGTCCTTTGGAAGGGTCAGCGTGACGGCGCCGTTGACCGTCTGAAGCTCGATCGAGGATCCATTGGACGCGGCCACGGCTTCCGCGACGAGGTTCCCGTTGACCGTATGCGCTTCGAGCGATCGCCGCACGCCCCGCGCCTCGACTTTGCCGTTGACGGTCTCCAAGTCCAGGTCGCCGTCGAGGTCCTGCGCGTGGACGTCACCGACGACCGTTTCGAGCGCCGCCGTGACTCCGGGCGGGATCGTGAGGTTGAAACGCGCGTTGATCCGGCAGTCGTCGCAGCGCGCCGAGAGGCGACGGCGTCCGAGGCGCCCCTTCTCGAATCGCCATCGGCTTTCCGGCCACAGAGTCTGGATCGAGAACTCGTTGCCCTCGCGCAGCTGAACGAGGCGCACCTTCCCGAGGATCTCCTCCGCGCGCTCCTTCGTCGGAGCGACGACCACGATCGTCGCCACCGCGGAGAACTGCGGACCCGGCGCCGCCACGAGATCGCCCGAGACGTTGTCGATGCGCACCATCGAGCCGGGCAGGAGCGTCGCCGAGATCCGGTCGGTCCGGCTGACCGTCTCCTCGGCCCGGAGAGCTCCGGCAGCGACCAGCATCAGCGCGGCTCCGAGAGCGAGAAGAAGCCAGAGGACGGCGCGATCGGTCTTCTCGGCCCGGCTCCCGATGTTTCGCGATGTGCTCATCTCTCCGGGAGACGCCGCCGCTTCTTTCCGGTTACGCATCCTCACAGGTCGATCGACTTCAGCGCGGAGGCGGCGCGGGCGCGCACGAAGCCGTTTTCCTGCGGATCGAAGGCTTTCTCCCGGAGCGACTGGATGGTCTTGGGATCCGGAGTCTCATTCGCGGATGCCGCAAGCGCTTCCACCGCCACGAGACGCACCCCGGGGTTCGGGTCGTTCGCGAGAGCCTCCAGGAGCGCGGCGCGGATCTCCGGCGTCGACCGGAACGACGCGAGGGCCTCGGCGGCCTTCTTACGGACGCCCGGATTCCTGTCCCGCTTCAAAGTCATCGCGAGCGCACCGACGACGTCCGGCGAAGCGGTGACCGCTCCCGCCCCGGAATGTCCCGAGACGAGCTCGATTGTCTGCGATTTCTCTCCGGCGGTCTGGACGTTCACCGACAGCAGGTAGGCGAGCAGGCGCGACACCTGCGGGTCTTCGGGGCGCCCGAGCACGGAGTGGCGGGTCGTGGAGTCGAACTCGATGCCGACCCGACCGTCCGGCTCGGTCCGGTACGCCACGTTGGAGAGACGGGGATTGACCGCGAGGTCGGGAGGGGTCTTCGAGTCGAGAACCTGCCCTGCGGGAGAAAAGGTCGGAGCGGGCTTGCTCGAGAAGCCGCCTCTCGCGGCGACCAGGAAACCGGCCGAAGCGGCGATGGCGAGCGCGGCGGCCTGCGCGAGCACTCGAAGCGCGCGGCGGCGCGGGCGGAACGAGCGGATCCGGCGCCGGAACATCTCGTCCTCGAGAAGCTCGACGGTCGAGCGGCGGAACTCGGGGGTCATCCTGTCGTCGCGGTCTGTTTCGAGCATCTCCCACGTCTCCTCGATCGCTGCGAGCTCCCGCGAGCAGGCGGGGCATCCCGCGAGGTGGCGCTCGAGATCGTCCCGCTCGCTCGCGTCCGCCTCTTTTACGAGGCGGTTGACCACGTGAATCGTCAGTTCGCGGCATTCCATGAGACTTCTCCTTCGGAAAAGCGCGCCTTGAGGGTCTCGACGGCGCGGAAAATTCGGGTCTTGACGGCTCCCACCGAGATCCCCAGGACGCTCGCGATTTCGGCGTAGGGGAGCCCGTGGTAGCGGGCGAGCACGAGCGCTTCGCGCTGCTCGTCGGAGAGAGCCGCGAGCGCCCGGCGGACCGCGAACCGACGTTGGCGGTCGGAGAAGAGCGCCTCGGCTCCCTCGCCGCGAGCGGGCAGGTCTCCCACGGCCTCGAGAGGCACGATCGTCGCGCGACGGTCGCGGCGCCGCCGATCCCGGCAAGCGTTCGCCGCGATCGCGAAGAGCCATGAAGAAACGGCCGACCGGCCGTCGTATTGATGAGCCCGGGAAATCACCTTGACGAACACCTCCTGCGTCACTTCCTCGGCGGTCTCGCGGTCGGAGAGCATCCGGCTCGCGAACCGCAGAAGCGCGGGGGCGTAGCGCTCGAAGAGCTCTTCCGCGCCGCCGGCGTCACCCCGGCGGATCCGCTCGAGGAGACTCCGGTCGTCGCTCAATCCGCCGGCCACGCCGTCACGCTCGAAAGGAAGAGACGCCCCGCCCCGGGAAAGGTTTCGCAAGCGGAGGGCCTCCGGTCTTACTCGCTCACCGCTCATGGCTTACGGCTCACGGGTTATATTGACCGCGCGTGGCCTTCAAGATCGTCGATTTCGCGATCCAGCTGTCGGTCATCCTCTTCGCCATCTCGTTTCACGAGTCGGCGCACGCCTATGCGGCGCTCCGTTTCGGAGACACGACCGCGCGCGACCTCGGCCGCATCAGCCTGAACCCGCTCCGGCACCTCGACCCGTTCGGGAGCGTGCTCCTGCCGGCGCTCATGTACATTCTCTCCGCCGGGCGGATGATTTTCGGCGCCGCGAAGCCGACGCCAGTCAACCTTCGCAACACGCGGAACCCGCGACTCGCCAATCTGGTCGTGTCCGCCGCCGGACCGGCCTCGAACTTTTTCCTGGCCACGCTGGCGCTGGCGATCCTGCTCGGCATCAAGCAGGCCGCGCCGCGTGCGATCCTCGACCTCGGTCTGGCGGTCCAAGGGGAGCGCTTCGCCCCGGGGGCGCTGGCCCCGCTGACCTACGTCCTCTTCCAGTTCGCCGTGGTCAACGTGCTGCTCGGTGTCTTCAATCTCATCCCGATCCCCCCGCTCGATGGAAGCGGCGTCGCCATCTCGGTGTTCGGCGCGTCGGTCGCCCGCGTTTACGCGACGATCGCGCCGTTCGGCTTCCTCATCCTGATCCTGCTCCTCTACAGCGGTTTTCTCTCCCGGGTCTTGCGGCCGGTGCTCTCGGCCGTGTACCTGCTCGTCTTCCGGGGTGTTTCGTGAGCGACCCGGTCGTCCTGTCCGGGCTCCGACCGACCGGACGCGTCCACCTCGGCAACTACTTCGGAGCGGTAAAGAACTGGGTCGACCTGCAGAACACCGGGGCGTACCGCTGCTTCTTCTTCGTCGCCGACCTGCACGCGCTGACGACGGACTACGCGGACACCGAGACTCTCGCGTCTCACACGCGCGACGCGGTCCTCGACTGGCTGGCAGTCGGTCTCGACCCGGAGAAGGCGACGGTCTTCCTCCAGTCGCGGGTCCCGCAGCACGCAGAGCTCGCGCTCTACTTCTCTATGATCACGCCGCTCGGCTGGCTGGAGCGCGTGCCTACCTACAAGGACCAGATCGAAGCTCTGCGGTCGCGGGACCTCGCCACCCACGGGTTCCTCGGCTATCCGGTGCTCATGACGGCGGACATCGCGATCTACCGCGCGAACCTGGTTCCCGTCGGCGAAGATCAGGCCAGCCACCTCGAAATCTGCCGGGAGATCGTCCGCCGTTTCAACGGTCTCTACGGGGCCGTCTTCCCGGAGCCGAAGGCGCTCTACACGCCGACGCCGAAGGTGAACGGGGTCGACGGCCGGAAGATGTCGAAGTCGTACGACAACACCATCGGCGTCTCGGAGTCGGCCGAAGGCGTGCGGGAGAAGGTCATGGCGATGGTGACGGATCCCGCACGCGTCCGGCGGCAGGATCCGGGCAACCCCGACCATTGCAATCTCTTTCCGTTTCACGTCCTGTACTCGCCGGCAGAAGAGGTCGCGGTCGTGGATCGGGAGTGCCGCACGGCCGCCCGCGGCTGCGTCGACTGCAAGAATCACCTGATCTCGAACATGAACCCGGCGCTCGAGCCGATCCGGCAGAAGCGTGCCGAGCTGCTCGCGAGCGGCAACGACGTGGTGCGCGACGTGCTCCACGCGGGCGACGAGAAGGCGCGGACCGTCGCCGAGGAGACGATGGAGAGCGTTCGGGAGGCTGTCCGGCTGAGTCCGGAGCCGTGAGCGCGCTCCTCCGCTGTCATTCCGAGGCCGAAGGCCGAGGAATCTCCGAGATCCCTCGCTCCGCTCGGGATGACAGGCGGGGCCCATGACCGACGAAACCGCTGAACGCGCCCTTCCCCCCATCGCGATCTCGGCTTTCGCGGGGCCGTTCGATCTCCTCCTTCACCTGATCCGGGTCAACGAGGTCTCGATCACTGACATCCCGATCGCGGAGATCACCGAGCAGTACACGGCTTATCTCGACGCGATGCGGGAGCTCGACTTGGACGTTGCCTCCGAGTACGTCGCAATGGCCGCGGAGCTCATCTACATCAAGTCCCGGATGCTGCTTCCGCGCCCGCCCGGCGCCACGGAGGAGAGTCCGCTCGAAGACCTCGCGCGGCGCCTCGCCGAGTACGAGCGCTACAAGAGCGCCGCGGAGACCTTCCACGAAGTCGACGCGCTCCGCGCCGGTCTCTGGGCCAGGCCGCCGACCGCGCCGCCGGCGTCGCCCGACGGGGAGACACTGGAGGTGTCGCTCTTCGACCTGATCGGCGCGTTCCGCCAGGCAACCGAGCGGTATCGCCTGGCCCATCCTCCCGCGCTCGAGATCCGTCACCAGAGATTCTCGGTGCGCGAAAAGATGGAGGAGTTAGTCGCGCGCCTGGACGAGAAGCGCACACTCCCGCTCCTCGACTTCCTGGGGGAGATGCAGTTCCGCGCGGAGGCGGTTACGGCTTTTCTCGCGGCGCTCGAGCTCATCCGCCTCGGGGTCGCCCGCGCGTTCCAGCGGTCGGCGTTCGGAGAGATTCACGTCACTCGGACCGACGTCGCCTTCGCCACCTCGGACGTGCGCGATACTTACCGCTGACGTGGAGGAGATCAGAGAGAACCCGGCGACGGCGGAGGAACCGGCGCCGAGAGAGTCGAGCGTTCGGAAGATCCGACCGGCGGTCGAAGCGCTTCTCTTTTCGTCTTCGCGGCCGGTCAAGGAGGCGGAGCTGTCCGAGGCGCTCGAGGCGACTCCCGCCGCCGTGGCGGCGGCTCTCGCCTCCCTCGCCGAAGAAGCCGACGTGCCTTCACGCGGCATCCGGCTGGAGCACGTCGCGGGCGGCTGGCGCTACGTCACGCGCCCGGAGTTCGACTCCCTCCTTCGCAAGTACCACGAGGTCACCGAGCGCAGCCGTCTCTCGCTCGCGGCGCTGGAAACGCTCGCGATCATCGCGTATCGACAACCGATCACTCTTCCGGAGATCCAGGAGATTCGCGGCGTCAACTCCGCGAGTGTCCTGACAACGCTGCTCGAGAAGAAGCTCGTGACCACCGCCGGAAGGAAGCCGGTCGTGGGGACACCGTTTCTCTACCGGACGACCCGAGACTTCCTCGTGCGCTTCGGGCTGAACGAGCTCGACGACCTCCCGAAGCCGGAAGATCTCGATGCCGACCTCGCGGCGACGGTCGAAGGCGAAGGCGAGACTTCTTCGACGGCCGTGACCGGCGAGCCCTTGCCGGAATCCCTCGAGTCCGATGCGGCGGCGCAAGAGGCGGGCGAAGAGGAACCGTAGGTTTGCCCGCCGTACGGATTCAGAAGATCATCGCCGACGCGGGTCTCGCCTCCCGGCGCGAAGCCGAGGACTGGATCCGCGAAGGGCGCGTCCGCGTCAACGGAAAAATGGCGAAGTTGGGCGAGCGGGCTGACCTCGAAACGGACGCCGTGCGGGTGGACGGAAAGAGAATCCGGCCGCGCACGGGACCACGGTCGTACGTTCTCTTGAACAAGCCGCGTGGGTACGTTACGACGGTCGACGACCCCGAAGGCCGCCACACCGTCTCCGACCTCCTGCCCCCGGGGCTGCGCCGCGGGGTCAAGCCGGTCGGCCGCCTGGACGTCCAGACCGAAGGGCTGCTGCTCTTAACCGACGACGGAGACGTCGCCCGGCTCGTGACGCACCCGTCGACCGGCTGCCCCAAGGAGTACCAGGTGAAAGTCTCGGGCGTGCCGACCGATGCGCAGCTCGCGAAGCTCCGTCGCGGGATCATCCTCGACGGCCGGCGGACGCGGACCGCCGAGATCGTCCGCGTAAGGACGACGGCCCGGGGAGAAGAGGGCAACTCCTGGCTAAGAGTCGTCTTGAAGGAAGGGCGCAGCCGGCAGATCCGGCGGATGTTCGAGCGGATCGGACATCCCGTCTCGAAGCTGAAGCGGGTGGCAATCGGTCCGATTCGCGACGCCGAGCTTCCCTCCGGCGCGTGGCGGCCTCTCTCGCGCGGCGAAGTCGAACGGCTCCGGAATCTCGGAAAAGGCCCCCGTCCGTGACCTCCCCTCCGATCGTGGCGATCGACGGACCTTCGGGCGCCGGGAAGTCGACCGTGGCGAAAGCTCTCGCCGAGCGCCTGCACGTGCCCTACATCGACACCGGAGCGATGTATCGGGCAATCGGGCTCGCCGCTCGCGAGCGCGGCGTGACCCTTCCCGTGACGGAGCCCGACACGGTGGCCTCGATTGCGGAATCTGTCTCCCTCGACCTCGACGTCTCTGGCGGCGACACGCGCGTGCGCGTGGACGGCCGGGACGTCACCGACGCGATCCGTCTCCCGGAGATCTCCGTCTACGCGTCCGCCGTGTCCGCCATTCCCGCGGTGCGCCGCCGGCTCGTCGCGGAGCAGCGCCGCCTCGCCGCCGGAAACGGGGGAGTGCTGGAGGGAAGAGACATCGGGACCCGGGTCTTCCCGCAAACGCCGTACAAGTTCTACCTGACCGCGCCGCTCGCCGTGCGCGCGGAGCGGCGGGCGCGGGAACTCGCCCTTCGCGGAACGCCCCAGCCGCAGGACGTCGTCCGAGCGGAGATCGAGCGGCGCGATCGCGACGACTCGACCCGCTCGGACTCCCCCCTGACTCTGGACGAAACCTACACCGTCGTCGACACGGGCCGCCGGGAGATCGGGGAGATCGTGGACGAGCTCGAGGCGCGGATCAGAGAGCGGTCGGCGGAGCCGGCAGGGTGGGGTCAGGTCCGCCGGACCTGACCCCCCGCTCCGCACTCTGGTTGACTCGACGAGAAACAGCAAGTATATTTCGCGTTTTCAGAGACTTATGAGGGGGTTATCCCTGTCCCATGCCCGGTGAGAACGACAAAGGGGGTCGGCAAGCCGAACCGATGCAAACCGAAGAGGAGCTGTCGCCGCAGGAGTACGAACACCTGCTGGCGCAATACGAGAACTCGTTCAAGAACCTCCAGGAAGGCCAGATCATCCGCGGACGGGTGCTCGCGATCACCCCCTCCGAGGTCATCGTCGACATCGGGTACAAGTCCGAAGGGATCATCTCTCTCGCCGAGTTCACGGATTTCTCCGGCAACGTGACCGTTCACGAGGGCGACGCGGTGGACGTCCTCCTCGAAAGAACCGAAGACCAGAACGGCTACGTCGTCTTGTCCAAGGACAAGGCCGAGAAGATGAAGGTCTGGGACGAGGTCGAGCGGTCCTATCGCTCGGGTTCGACCGTCCGGGGCCGCGTGATCGATCGGATCAAGGGCGGCCTCGCCGTGGACATCGGCGTCAAGGCTTTTCTGCCCGGGTCGCTCGTGGACGTCAAGCCGGTCAAGAACCTCGAGTCGCTCCGCGGCAAGGAGCTCGATTTCAAGGTCATCTCGGTCGACAAGAAGCGGGGCAACATCGTCCTTTCGCGCAAGGCGGTCGTCGAGATCGAGCAGGAGGCCCGCAAGCGCGAGACGCTGCAGCTCCTCGAGGAAGGCCGCGTCCTGCGCGGTGTCGTGAAGAATCTGACCGACTACGGCGCGTTCGTGGACCTCGGAGGCTTGGACGGGCTCCTGCACGTCACCGACATGTCGTGGGGGCGCGTGAATCACCCGTCGGATCTCGTGAAGGTCGGCGACGAGATCGACGTGGTCGTTCTGAAGTTCGACCGCGAGACCGAGCGCGTTTCGCTCGGGACCAAGCAGCTGACCGAGGACCCGTGGGCCCACGTTCCGAGCAAGTATCCGGCGGGATCGCGGGTCAGCGGCCGCGTCACGAACGTGACCGACTACGGTGCTTTCGTCGAGCTCGAGGAAGGAGTCGAAGGCCTCGTCCACGTCTCGGAGATGTCGTGGTCGAAGAAGGTCAAGAACCCTTCCAAGCTCGTCTCGCCGGGCGACTCGGTCGAGGCGATCGTCTCGGACGTCAACCCCGACGCCCGCCGCATCTCGCTCTCACTCAAGGACACGCTCCCGGATCCCTGGGAATCGGTGGTCCAGAAATATGCGATCGGCAGCCGCGTCCACGGAAAGGTGCGGAACCTGACGGACTTCGGGGCGTTCGTCGAGATCGAAGAGGGCGTGGACGGGCTCGTCCACGTGTCGGACATGTCGTGGACCAAGCGCATCAAGCACCCCTCCGAGGTCCTGAAGAAAGGGGACGAGGTCGAGGCGATCATCACCTCGATCGACGAGGAGAACCGCCGAATCTCGCTGTCGATCAAAGAATTCCAGCCGAACGACTTCCAGACCTTCCGTGACCGGCACGAGCCGGGCGAGGTCGTGGACGGGACCGTCAGCCGGGTTGCGGACTTCGGCGTCTTCGTCCAGATCGAAGGACTCGTCGAGGGGCTGATGCACGTCTCCGAGACGCCGCTCCCGCGCGGCGAGAAGCCTCAGGAGCACTACCGGGAGGGGGAGCCGGTCCGCGTCCGGATTCTGCGGATCGACGAGGCCGAGATGAAGATCGGCCTTTCGGGCGTGGACGAAGGAGGCCAGCCGCTCGCGGCAGCCGCTGCGCCCGAATCGGTGACCCCGCCGGTCTCCGCGGAGACCTCCGAGACGACGCCATCCGCGGCGGAGCCCCGCGCGGAAGCCGTCGGAGAGGAACCCGCTCCGAAGAAGCGGCGCACGCGCAAGAAGGCGGATGAGACGCCTTCGAAGCCCGAGTCGTAATCCCTTCACCCGGTCGGGTTTGGAGACGTTGCCATGACGAAGGCCGAACTGATCGAGCGCGTCGCGGTCGCGACGGACGTGACCAAAAAACAGGCCGAGGCGATCGTGGACACGATCTTCGAGGCGATCATCCGATCGCTCAAGGGAGGCCAGAAGATCGAGCTCCGCGGATTCGGCTCCTTCCGGCTGCGGGAGCGCGGAGCCCGCATCGGCCGCAACCCGAAGACGGGCGTAAAAGTCTCCGTTCCCGCGAAGAAGATTCCCTATTTCAAGCCGGGCAAGGAGTTGAAGGAGCTCATCAACCGGTAGCTTCGCCGGTTCCGATGATGCCGGAAGTCCTCTTCGCCCCCTGGCGTTACGAGTACCTCGTGGCGGAGAAATCGACGGGCTGCATTTTCTGTCGAGCCGCGGCCTCGGAAAACGAGGAGGACTCGCTCGTCGTGTATCGGGGCCCCCGGGTTTTCGTCCTCCTCAACCGGTATCCCTACACGAACGGCCACCTGATGGTCGCGCCCTACGAGCACCGGTCCCGTCTCTCGGATTCCGGGTCGGAGACCCTGTCCGAGCTGATCTCGACCGTCGCGCGCGGGGAGAAGATCCTGATCGACAGCTACCGCACGGACGGCCTGAACATCGGGATCAATCTGGGATCCGCCGCCGGCGCCGGAGTCGAGGATCACTATCACGTCCATCTCGTGCCGCGCTGGAGCGGAGACACGAACTTCATGACGGTCGCCGGGGGCGTCCGGGTGGTTCCGGAGGAACTCTCGGTGACGCGCCGCCGGCTGGCGCCCCTCTTCGAGGCGGCTTCTTGAGGGCCGAACCTTCGCTCGCGACACGCCCGGGCGTGGCCGCTTTTCTCGCCTGGATCTTTCCGGGTCTCGGTCACCTCTTGCTGGGGCGCCGCAAGACCGCGCTCGCGTATGCGGCCATCGTCACCGTGACGTTCCTGCTCGGCCTGTCGTTCCAGGGAAGGCTCTACACGATCGAACGCTCGCAGCCGCTGACGATCTTGGCGACGTTCGCCGTCTCGGGAGCGGGGCTCTTGAACGTGGCCGCCCGTTTTCTCTCCGACAATCCAGGCGGGACCATCCTCTCGCCGACCTACGAATACGGCTGCGCCTATCTGTTGACGGCGGGGCTGATGAACCTTCTCCTCATGCTCGACGCCTGGGATATCGCGGCCGGGAAAAAGTGATGGCCGCCCTCCTCCCGACCGACCATTTCCTCGTCATGGCCGTCTACGGCCTTCTGGTCTCCGGCTTTTTCGCGCTCCTGTGGCGGGACTCTTCACGCGACCGGCTGCGTCTTTTCGGCATCCTTCTCGCGGCACTTCTTCTGGGGGGTCTGGCAGTCGCGTGGCTGATGTACCCGTTTCCGTCGTGAGCGTCCGACGTAAGACCTGAGACGAAGCGGGCTCGCAGCCCGGGCCGTGCTGTAATTCGGATGCCTTGAACCTCCTCATTTCCGCGGGCGAAGCCTCCGGGGACCTGCACGGAGCGCGTCTCCTTGCCGCATTGAAGCGCCGGCGTCCCGACCTCGGGGCGTTCGGGATGGGGGGACAGCGGCTCGAATCGGAGGGCCTCGAGCGCGTCGTCCGATCCGACGCGCTCTCCGTGGTCGGGATCTCCGAGGTCTTTGAGAAGCTTCCGGCGCTCTGGCAGGCGCTGCGCCGGCTGCGCGAGGCGGCGCGCCGCTCTCCTCCCGACGCCGCCGTCCTGATCGACTTTCCCGACTTCAACTCGCTCCTGGCGCGGGGCCTCCATCGCGATCGCGTCCCCCTCGTCTATTACGTCAGTCCCCAGGTCTGGGCGTGGCGGTCCGGACGAGCGAACACGATCGCGCGAATGGCGCGGCGCATCGTGACGCTGTTCCCGTTCGAGGCTGACATCTACCGGCGACTCGGCGCCGACGCGGTCTGCGCCGGACATCCGCTCGTCGACGACGTGCGTGAGGCGCTCGAGTCGGACCCGCCGGTGCCGCGCCGCCGCGAGCGGCGTCTCGTCCTTCTCCCCGGCAGCCGCGTGGGAGAGGTCCGGCGCCACTTCCCGCCGCTCTCCGAGGCGGCCGCCGCCCTCTCCCGGCGCTTCGACCTCGAAGTCTTCGTGGTGCGTGCGCCCGGCCTGCCCGACCACCTCTTCGCCGGCGCCCGGGAACGCGGGTTCTCGGTCGTCTCCGCGGGTCGGCACGCCCTTCTCGCATCGGCCGACCTCGCTTTCGTGGCCTCGGGGACCGCGACCCTCGAGGCGGCGCTGTGCGGCACTCCGATGGTCGTGGTCTACAAGACCTCGGCCGCGAGCTTCGCCATCGGGAGACGCCTCGTGCGGGTGCCCTCCATCTCCCTCGTCAACATAATCGCCGGCGAAGAAGTCGTTCCGGAGCTGCTCCAGGGAGAGGTCCACGCCGCACGCCTCGAACGGGATGGAGCGGACCTGCTTGGCTCAACGGAACGGGTCGCGAAGATGAAAACGGCTCTCGCGGGCGTCGCGCGGCAGCTCGGCCCTCCCGGGGGAAGCGACCGCGCCGCCGAAGCGATCCTGGAGGTTCTCGACCCGGAGAGCGAGCGCCGCTCGGCGCAGCAATGACGCCGCTCCAGAGGCTGCTCGCCTATTTCCGGCCTTACCGGGGTCGCGCTCTCGCCGCTTTCGCCGCGATGGCGATCGTTTCCCTGTCGACGGTACTCCTGCTCTTTCTCCTGACCAAGGTGATCGACGACGTCCTGGGGTCCGGCGCTGCGGCCGCGATCCCGGGGCTCGGCCGGGCACCCGGACACGCGGCTCCCTTCGTCGCGTGGCTGGACTCCATCTACGATCTTGCCCGCGCGGCGGCGCTGGCGGCCGGCCTGCCCGCCCGCTTCGCGGTGCCGCTTCTCCTCCTCGCCGCGCTCGTCTCGAAGAACGTCTTCTCCTACTTCTCCGAGTTCGCGTTCAACGGCATCGGCCTCTCGATGGTCCGCGACCTCCGCCGTGATGCGTACGGGAAGTTGCTCGGGCAGTCGGCGAGCTTCTACTCGCGCTCGACAACAGGCGACCTCCTCGCGCGCCTGCTTTCCGACGTCGAGCTCATCCAGTCGGCGTTCGGCACGCGGCTCGCGGACTTCGTTCAGGGGGCCGTCACGATCGTGCTCGTGCTCGTCTACGTCGTGTCCTTGAACGCGCGGCTCTCGCTCTTCGTGCTCGTCCTCGCGCCGGTCCTCCTGCTGCCGATCGTGGAGGTGACGCGGCGTCTCCGGCGCACGACGTTCTCTTCGCGCGAACGGATCGGTGAGATGGGTGCGCTGCTCTCCGAGACGCTGCGAGGCCAGCGCGTGATCAAGACTTACGGGATGGAGCCGTTCGAAGCCGATCGCTTCGCGGGGGCAAACGACCGGTATTTCCGCGTGACGCGGCGGACGGTGCGCATCCAGGCGCTGAACTCGCCGATGATGGAGGTGATCGCCGGGATCGGGCTCTCGGCCATCTTCGTCTACGCGGCGGGACAGATCCGATCGGGATGGATGACGGTCGGCGGGCTCGTCTCTTTCCTCGCGGCCCTGATGATGCTCTACAAGCCGCTCAAGGACGTCACCAAGGTCAACATGGCGCTTCAGCTCGCGCTCTCCTCCGCGCGCCGGGTGTTCGATCTGATCGACGCTCCGAGCGAGATCGTCCAGAAGCGGGACGCCGTGGAGCTCTCCCCGTTCTCCCGGGCGATCCGCTACGAGAACGTGTCGTTCGGCTACGGCGACGAGCCGGTCCTCCACGGAGTGGATCTCACGATCCAACGCGGGGAGACGGTCGCGATCGTCGGACCTTCCGGGGCGGGAAAGACGACCCTCGTGAACCTGCTCCCGCGGCTCTACGACCCGACCGAAGGAAGAATCACCCTCGACGGCGTCGACCTCCGCGACGCCACGCTCGCCTCGTTGCGCCGGCAGGTCGGTCTCGTGACGCAGGACACGATCCTCTTCGACGGATCGGCGCGCGAGAACATCGCCTATGGCCGGCCGGAGGCGTCGGAGGACGCCGTGCAAGCCGCCGCGGCCGCCGCCTACGCCGACGAGTTTCTCCGGCGGCTGCCCGAAGGTTACGGCACTCGGCTCGGCGAGGACGCGGGACGCCTCTCGGGCGGTCAGAAGCAGCGTCTGGCGATCGCCCGCGCCCTGTACAAGGACGCGCCGATCCTGATCCTCGACGAGGCCACCTCGCAGCTCGACTCCGAGTCGGAGGCCCTCGTGGCGCGGGCCCTGGCGAACCTGATGGAGGGAAGGACGACACTCGTCATCGCGCATCGCCTGTCGACCGTGCGGCGGGCCGACCGGATCCTGGTCTTCGACGCCGGGCGCCTCCTCGAGTCCGGGACTCACCAGGAGCTCTTGACTCGAAACGGGCTCTACCGCAGGCTGCACGACATGCAGTATTTCGTCGAGAGCGAGGCCGCCGCGGAGGTTCACCCTTGACGATCCGCAGCATGACCGGCTTCGGCCGCGCGAAGGGGAGCCTCGGGGACGAGTGGACGGCGGAGGTCGTCGCCCGAAGCGTGAATCACCGATTCCTCGACGTGAACGTCAAGGTTCGGGAGAGCGAGGTGGAACTGGAGCCGGTCCTGCGCCGGGTTTTTTCCCGCCAGATCGCGCGCGGGAAGGTGGAGGTCGCGCTGAGACTGAAGCGGTCCACGCCGGCGCCAACGGTGATCGCGATCGACGAGGGACTCCTCGAGACGCTGCTCGCGCGCTTTGCTCTGCTCGCGGAACGCTACCCGGTGAGCGGCCGGCTCGAGGCGCGCGATCTCCTGACGATTCCGCAGATTTTCTCGGTCGAGAGCTCCGGAGACGGCTTCACGCCCGATGACGTCGCCGCGCTCGAGGGGATTGCGCGGGAGGCCGCCGGCGCGCTCGTCGCGATGCGGGAAGCCGAAGGCGCGCTCGTCGCGGCGGACCTCTCGGAGCGGATCGAGTTTCTGAAGAAGCGGCTCGGCCAGCTCGCCCTGCGGCGCGGCGAGATCGTCGGAAAAGCGCTCGAGACGTTGCGGGAGCGTCTGCGTCCGCTGATGTCCGAGCCGGGGCTCGATCCGGGCCGCCTGGAGCAGGAGGCCGCTCTCGCCGCGGACCGGTCCGACGTGGCCGAGGAGCTCCAGAGATTGGATGGACACCTCGAGCAGTTCGCCGCGCTTCTCTCGTCGTCCGATGAGCCGGTTGGGAAAAAGCTCGACTTCCTCGCGCAGGAAATCCTCCGAGAGCTGAACACCCTCGGCTCGAAGGGCCGGGATCTCCAGATCATCCGGGAAGTGCTCGAGATGAAATCCGAGACCGAGAAGATCCGCGAGCAGGTCCAGAACCTGGAATGATCGGCCGGTCCCGCGGAAACCTCTTCATCGTCTCATCGCCGTCGGGAGGTGGGAAGACCACGCTCATCCGCCGGCTGATTGCGGACCCGCCGGGGGAACCGCTTCACTTCTCGGTTTCGCACACGACGCGGCCGATGCGCGCCGGGGAACGCGAGGGCCGGGAATATCACTTCGTGACCGACGAGGCCTTTCGGCGGATGGCGTCCCGCGGGGCCTTCCTCGAGCACAACGTCGTGCATGGAAGACGGTACGGGACTTCGCGCGCCGAGGTCCTGCCGCACCTTTCCCGCGGGGAAGACGTGGTTCTCGACATCGACGTCCAGGGCGCCCGCGACATCCGGAAGGCATACCCCCGGGCGGTGTCGATCTTCATCGTTCTGCCGAATCCGGCCGAGCTCGAGAAGCGCCTCCGTTTGCGGGGACTCGACTCCGAGGAAGAGATTCGGAGAAGGCTCCGGGCGGCCCGCGTGGAAATCCGGAAAGCCAAGCAGTTCCAGTACGTTATCGTGAACGATGATCTCGAACGGGCCATACTTGAGTTACAATCCGTCGTTCGGGCCGCTCGGGTCACCTATGCCCGGCAGAAGACGTGCCTCGATCGCGTCTTCCGCGAATTCCGCTGAAAGAGGTTCGACCGATGATTCAGACCATTCCCGAAGGTGTGGACAGCAAGTTCCGGCTCGTCCTGTTGATCGCGCGGCGCGCGGAGCAGTTGATGCGCGGTGCGCGCCCCAAGATCAAGACCGAGCGCGCCTTGAAGCCGACCCGTCTCGCCGCCGAAGAGTTCGAGGAGAACGAGGTGCGGTGGGATTATGGCGAAGAGGGCGGCGTCCTCGAGCCGGCCACCGAGGAGACCGCCGGCGAAGAGCTGGAAGAAGAAGAGGTCGTCTCCTCGCTCGACTGAGGCGCGGCATCCCGGCCGCGAGCCAGCGATGAATCGGCGTCCGCGGGTTCTCCTCGGGGTCTCCGGCGGGATCGCCGCGTACAAGTCGGCGGAGATCGTCCGCGGTCTCGTGGAGCGGGAAGCGGAAGTGCGGGTCGCGATGACCCGCGCCGCGAGGGAGTTCGTCGCGCCGCTCACCTTCGCCGTTCTGTCGGGCCACGAGGTCTATCTCGAGGTCTTTGCAGGCGGCAACGTCCCGGCGGTGGATCACGTCGAGCTGGCGGATTGGACGGACCTTCTCCTGATCGCGCCCGCGACGGCTCACACGATCGCGCGGCTCGCAAACGGGCTCGCGGACGACTTCCTGACGACCTACGCACTCGTCCACCGCGGTCCGGTCCTGATCGCTCCCGCCATGGAGACCCGGATGTGGGAGCACCCGGCGACCCGAACGAACCTCGAGCTCCTCGCCGCCCGCGGAGCGCGCTTCGTCGGTCCGGGAACGGGTTTCCTCGCCTCGGGGCGCGAAGGTCCCGGCCGGATGGCGGAGCCGTCCGAGATCGTCGAGGAGGCGCTCTCCCTGGCGACGTCGGCCCGGCGCGACCTCGAAGGGCTGCGAATGCTCGTCACAGCCGGGCCGACCCGCGAGCGGATCGATCCAGTTCGCTTCGTCTCCAACCGTTCGAGCGGCCGCATGGGTTATGCGCTGGCGGAGTCCGCGCGCGACCGGGGAGCCCGCGTAACGCTCTTGTCGGGCCCGACGGGACGTCCGCGGCCGGAGGGGCTGCGGTTCGTCTCGTTCGAGAGCTCCCGCGACCTCGAGAACCTCCTCGCCGCCGAGTTTGCCGAGTGCGACGTTCTCGCGATGGCCGCCGCGGTCGCGGACTTCATCCCGGAGTCGATCCCGGAGAGACTCCACCGCGAGGAAGGAGAGGCGAGCGTGCGCCTCCTCCCGGGTCGGGATCTCCTCGCCGGGCTCGCCGCTCTCCGCGGCAACCAGACGATCGTCGCGTTCGCGGCCGAGACGGAGGATCTGGAGGATCGCGGACGCCGGAAGATGGAGACGAAGGGCGCGGACCTCGTCGTCGTCAACGACGTCGGCAGATCCGACGTCGGATTCGACG
>DASWDK010000102.1:0-4380 GCA_036395335.1 Thermoanaerobaculia bacterium | reverse complement strand
CCGCGGGAGAAGCGCCGCCAGCACCGGCAGGATGATTCCGGCCGCGAAGATCGAGTAGCCGAGCTTCAGGGTCTCGACGACGTCACGTCCGAGCGAGAGCGCGACGAGAAGCCCGAGCGCTCCGTAGATCGGCGCCAGCCATCGCGCCGCGCGGACGCGAGAATCTCTGCCGAGGAGGCCGGGGGCGAGATCGCGCACTGTCACCGCGCACGCGGAGAGGAGAACGATGTCCGCCGATGTCTGCATCGTGGCGACCAGGCCGACCAGGATGAGAGCCGCGGCCGCGGGAGGCGCGAACCCGAGCACCGCAGAGGGCAGCGCGTTCGACGGATCGACCGGAGGCAGCGCCTTGCGGGCCGCGAGAGCGATGGCGGCGACGGAGAATCCGAACACGACTTTGGAAACGGCCGCGAGAAGAGCAGAGCGGCGAGCAGTCGCTTCGTCACGGCAGGAGAGAAGCTTCGCGTAGACGTCGCTTCCCACGAGATGAGGAAGTCCGATCAGGACGACGAGCGCCAGGACGTCTCCCGCCCGAACGTCCCGCGAGAGCGGGAATTTCCAGACTTCCGGAGGCAGGCCGCCGAGCCCCTTCGCGCCGGCGAGAGCCAGGGAGAGGGCCACGCCGGGGATCGCAACCAGCATGACGCCGTATTGGACGAGGTCCGTCCGCGCCACGGCGAACTGGCCTCCGAGCGACGTGTACGCGAGGAAGACCGCCGTCGAGGCGAGGAGCGCCGGCAGTGGAGGCACCTTCAACGCCGCGGTCAGGACGGTCTGGGTCGCTTCGACGAGGAGAGCGAACCAGACGATCTCCGAGACGAGCACGAGAGCGGCGGCCGCGCGGCGGGCGCCCGCACCGTAGTAGCGGCCGACGATTTCGGGGAGCGTCACGGCCCGCTCGCGCCGGATCCGCCCGGCGAGGAGGAGGCCGAGGGCAACGAGGCCGAGGGCTCCCGCGAGGTCGAGCCAGAGTCCCGAGACGCCGTGCGCGTACACGAACGCGGCGAGCACGATGGTCGTCGAACCGCCGGTCGTCAGCGAAGCGAGCCCGAGAAAGCCCCAGAACGTCGAGAGGCTGCGGTCGGCGACGAAATACGAGACTTCGTCGCGCCCGGCGCGTCGGCGCCAGAGAAAACCGATGGCGAGGACGGCGGCGAGGTAGGCGGCGAGAAATGCGAACGCGAGGATCTGCACCTCATCGAGAGACGCCGCCGTCCGCGCCGTCACGCCCGCTCGAGCGCTTTCGCGATTTCCCGAGCCGCGGCCTCGAGCAGCATCACCCCGACCGGGAGCGCGCGCTCGTCGATCGCGAACGCCGGCGAGTGGTGGGGCCGGTGCTCTCCCTCCGGCGCGGCGCCGACGAAGAAGAAGCAGCCCGGTACGCGGTCGAGGTATACCGACATGTCCTCGCCCCCCAACGTTCGCGTCTCGGTGTCGACGTTCTCTTCCCCGAGGAGCCGGCGGGCGGTCTCGATGACGACGTCGGCGATCCGCGGATCGTTGACGACGGGCCGGTTGATCCGGCGATAGTCGAGGTGCGCGGAGACACCCGCCGCCGCCGCGGTGCCCGAAACGATCCGACCGATCTTGCCGGGCATCGCCGCCCCGTTCGCCTCCGCGAACCAGCGCGCGGTCCCGGTCAGGCGCACGGTCGAGGGAATGACGTTGAACGCGTCGCCGCCGTGAATGGTCGCGATCGTGACGACGACGGGGTCAAGAGGCGAGACCTCCCGCGACACGATGGTCTGGAGGGCGTCGACGATCCGCGCCGCGGCGACGATCGGGTCGGAGGTCTCCTGCGGGGCCGCGCCGTGGCCTCCGCGCCCGTGGACGTCGATCTGGAACTCGTCGACCGCGGCCATCATCGCGCCGCGGCTGACTCCGACCTTGCCGACCGGAAGCTGGTTCCAGAGGTGGAGGCCGATCGCTGCGCTCACCCCTTCCATCACGCCGTCGGCGACGCAGGCGCGGGCCCCCCCGCCCCTTTCCTCGGCTGGCTGGAAGAGAAACCGCAGAGGGCGCGCCGCCGGGTCCCGCTCGAAGCGGCCGGCGGCGGCGAGCGCGATCGCGACGTGGCCGTCGTGGCCGCACGCGTGCATGCGCCCGGGCTCCTCGGAAGAGAACTCCTCGCCGCTCGCCTCGGTCAGCGGCAGAGCGTCCAGGTCGGCGCGGACCAGAAGACGATTGCCTCCATCGCCCAGATCCGCGATGACTCCCGTCCGGCCGACGCCGGTCCGAGTGGTTGCCCGCAGCCGTCCGAGTCTTTCGGCGATCTTCCCCGCCGTCCGAGTCTCTTCGAACGCGAGCTCGGGATGGCGGTGGAGATCCCGGCGCATCTCGACGAGCGAGCGGTACTCCTCCGCGGGAAAACGATCGAGCAGCTCGGAGAGCGTTCCGGAAGGCGCCGGCACGCGGCGAATTATAGGAGCGGCCCCAGGCGGAATCCGATTCGAACGGCGGAGCTAAGATCTGCTGCATGGTTCCTCTCGTTTCACCGGAGCTCGACCGTTACCTGATCGATCTCCTCCCACCGCGGGATCCCGTTCTCGCGGAGATGGAGGCGGTCGCCCGCGAGCGAGACATCCCGATCGTGGGGCCGGTGGTCGCGACCCTGCTCGCGACGCTCGCGGAGTCGATCGGCGCGCAGCGCGTCTGCGAGCTGGGAAGCGCGATCGGTTACTCGACGGCTTTCTTCGCCCGCGCCGTCGGTCCGGGCGGAAGAGTCGTCTACACCGACGGAAGCGAGAAGAACGCCCGAGAAGCGAGCGGCTACCTCGAGCGGATGGGGCTTCGCGACCGCGTGGAAGTGAAGATCGGTGAAGCGGTGGAGCTCCTCGAATCGACCTCCGGCGTCTTCGACGTCGTCTTCATCGACATCGACAAGGAGGGTTATCCGCGCGCTCTCGAAGCCTCGGCGCCGCGCGTTCGGCCCGGCGGTTATCTCCTCGCTGATAACGTTCTCTGGTCGGGGAAGGTCGTGGATCCTTCGATCACGGACCAGCCGACCGAGGCGATCCGCGAATTCAACCGGAGCCTCTTCGCGCGCCGCGATTTCCGATCGGTGATCGTGCCGTTGCGGGACGGCGTTGCGATCGCGCGGAAAGTCCCGCTCTGATGGACGACCGCGAAAACCTCTTCCGCCGCTTTCAATTCTTCGCGGCAGGCGAGGACCTCGAGGTGTTCGAGGGCGCTCTGCTGATCGCGGCGCTGGTGGATCCTTCCGAAGACCTCCGCGCGGCGCGCGACGCGGTCGAATCGCTCGCCTCCCGCGTCCGGGATCTCGTCGCCGCCGGCGAGCTCCCGGTCGAGGCGCTCTGCCAGGTCCTCTTCACCGAAGAAGGCTTCCGAGGAGACCAGGAGTCTTACGACGAGCCGGAAAACTCTTCGGTCGCGCGCGTTCTCGCGGCGCGGCGGGGGATGCCCATCACGCTTTCGATCGTCACGGTGGAAGTCGGCCGGCGGGCCGGCTTGCACCTCTCGGGCATCGGCCTGCCCGGACACTTCGTCGTCGGCGGGAAGGAGCTGCCCGAGGAAACTTACCTCGATCCCTTCGACGGAGGCGTGCTGCGCGACCGCGAGTCCGTTTCGCGGCGCGTCAGCACGGTCTTCGGGACTTCGCTCTCGCTTCCGGAGGAGATCTACGCCCCCGACACCGAAAACGCCATCCTCGCCCGCGTCCTCTCGAACCTGCGCCGCTCCTGGGAGCGGCGCGAGAAGTACGCGGAAGCGCTCGAGGCGCTCCGTTGGGCTGAGATCCTCGATCCGGAAGAGCTCTCATACCGCCGGGAGCGCGGTCTGCTGCTGTTGAAGAGCGGACGGACCGAGGAAGCTCTCGCCGCCCTCGAATCGTACGTCGGCGGGGCGGAGGGGGAGGACGCCGAAGCCGTTGGCAAGCTGATCGCCGTGGTGCGCGAGCGCGGCCTCGCGTCGGGCGGTGCCGAGCTGGTTGTCCTCTCCTCACCGGAGAAGAAAGTCTTTACGCTGGAGGCGGCGCGGTCGCTCCTTCCGAAGGTCAAGGAGATCACCTCCGAAGCGGTCTTCAAGTTCGCGCGGCTCTCGGAAGGGGAGGAGACCGAAGAGGAACGCCAGGGGGTCGTCGGGGAATGGGCGCGCGAGATCCTCGCGCTCGGCGCTGAGATCAAGGGGCTCTGGCTCGTCGACTTCGACTCGGGCGCCGGTTACTACTGCTGGAAGTATCCCGAGACGTCCCTCGAGTACTTCCACGGCTACGAGGAAGGCTTCGCCGGGAGGCTGCCGCTGCAGTAGGGTCAGGTCTTCACGAGTCGCGGCCGCTTTGATTTCGCCTCTCTGGTCTTGCCATCTTTGCGAAGCAAAGTGGCAAGTGGAGGCCTGACCCGTAACTACCGGCCGTAGACGGAA
>DASWDK010000101.1:0-2724 GCA_036395335.1 Thermoanaerobaculia bacterium | reverse complement strand
TGACCGCGCCCGGATAGCGACCGACGTCGTAGAGGATTCCCGGCAACCTCCCGCGCCCGACCAGGTCGCCATATTGCTCCAAGACCTTGCTCATCCGGTGGTCGGGCGCCGCGCGAAGGGTGCCGTAAACGAAGATGTACGACGGGGCTGCGGACTTGCGGTTCGGACTGCTAGCCATCGTTCAGTTCCCCGAGCAGAGCGCTCAGGTTCTTGAATCCGCCATCTTCGCAGAATTTCCTGATAACCGCGTCTTTCGCGAGCTCGCCCAGGTAATAGCCGAACATCAGTTGAATCTCCTCCACCGAGAGCTGCTTCTTTTTTCGGAGCACAGCGATGAACTCGAAAAAGTTGAGGTAGTCGACGAGAGGCTCGAGCTCTGCCGAGTTGTCCGGATCGGAAACGATGCAGTCGTGGAGCCTCTCGCGCTTCGCGCCGGGATAGTCCAGAACGGCACGGATTTCCTTCAACTCCGGCTTCACATAGAAGGTCTCGTAGAGCGAGGAGAGCCATTCGGCGCGTCGGACTCTCAGATTCGTTCGATACGTGCGATAGGCGGCGAATGCTCCGACCGCGAGCAGGGCCGTTTTCACGATCTCGAGCCAGAGCAACGCCTCTCCTCGAAGATCGGTCCGTCTACTCTCGTCGTGCGGTCCGGCCGTTTCGCGCGAGCACCGTCTCGACGAATTCCCGCACCGCGCCCCGTCCCCCCGCGCTTTTCAAAACGACCTGTGCCGCCTTCAAGGCGGGGGCGGCCGCGTCCGACGGGCAGGCCGAAAACCCCGCCGCCCGGAGCAGCGGCACGTCCGGCTCGTCGTCGCCGATGGCCGCCGTCTCGGAAGGATCGAGCGACCAACGCCGGCAGAGGTTTCGATAGAGCTCTTCCTTGTCTCCCACTTTCTGGTAGCAGAGTCGAACCCCCAGCTCCCGCGCTCGCCGCGCCGTCGCGAGCGACTCCCGTCCGGAGATCCAGACGACCCGGAGTCCAGCGGCGATCGCCATCTTGATGCCGTGCCCGTCCTTCGTGTCGAAGACTTTGAGCTCGCGGCCGCGGTCGTCCAAGTAGAGGAGACCGTCGGTCAGAACGCCGTCGACGTCGAAGAAAAGGGCTTTGATCCCCTTGCGCACCCTCAAGCGATTCCCGCGGAGAGCAGGTCGTGCATGTGGATTGCGCCGGTCAGCCCGCCGTTCTCGTCCACGACGAAGAGCGACGTGATCTTCGCTTCTTGCATCCTCTCGAGCGCCACGGAGGCGAGCTCATCGCCGGCAATCGTCTTCGGTCGCGGGTGCGAGCATTCGCCGGCCGTTCTCGCGAGGAGCGAGGGGTCCTTCTCGAGAAGGCGCCGCAGGTCTCCGTCGGAGATGACTCCCAAGAGCTCTCCGCGCCCGTTGACGACAGCGGTCACCCCCATCATTTTGCGCGACATCTCGTGGATCGCCTCGGGCATCGAGGTCCCGCGCGTCACGAGGGGGATTCGGTCTCCGGTGCGCATCAAGTCCCGCACCTTCAAGAACCGCCGTCCGAGGCGGCCGCCCGGATGGAGGGCCGCGAAGTCCTCTTCGCGGAAGCCCCGTCTCTCCGAGATCGCCATCGCGAGCGCGTCTCCCATCGCGAGCATCGCGGTCGTCGAGGCGGTCGGAGCGAGGTTCAGCGGACAGGCCTCCTGCGAGATCGCGACGGAGATCACCTGGTCCGCGGCGCGGCCGACGGGGGAGCCCGGCTCTCCGGTCATCGCGATCGTTCGAACCTTGCGCTCGCGCGCGAAGTCCAGCAGCCGCACGACCTCCGGGGTTTCCCCGGAGAACGAGAGCGCGAGGACCGTGTCGCCGGGCACGAGCATCCCGAGGTCTCCGTGGCTCGCCTCGGCGGCGTGGAGAAAGTAGGCGGGCGTTCCTGTGGAGGACAGCGTCGCCGCGATCTTCTGGCCGATCAGGCCGGATTTGCCGAGCCCGGTGACGCAGAGCCGCCCGGTGGAAGTGGCGATCTCTTCCACGGCGCGTTCGAAGTCCGGACCCAGGTTGCGGATCTGTTCTCGAACCGAATCTGCCTCGATCTGGAGGACTTTCCGGGCGGCCTCGAGGATCACGCGTCCATCTTAAGGCCCTCCGTCCCGCCACGATCACGGCGTGAGACGGGCTCGAGCGGGGCCGGGTTAGGAAGAGTTCAGCTCGACCTCAGCCGCGGCGGTCGGTTCCGGCGTACGCCAGGAGGAGCAGCAGGCGGCGCCAGACGGCGAGCCTCGGCCGTCGGGCGGAGATCTCCGGCGCGATCCGGGAAGCCGTGGCAGGGGGCGGGGGAGCGAACGACAGCCGGTCGATGTCGAGAGTCAGCGTCCGGAGCCGGTTGCGGCAGTCCCGGCAGATCGCGAGATGATTTTCGACGGGCGCCGTCCGGATCTCGCCGTAGTGGTAGAGAACGAGGTCGTCGTCGCGAAGGTGCTTCACGGGCAAGGTCCGCCCCGGCGGTCGCCCTTGCGTATCCCTTGCCATTCTCCAAATCGATACGGATCAGGTCGGCGAGACGTCTGTCCCGCCGAGTTTTCGCGCGCACTCCCGAAACCGCCCGCTCGCGGGGGGCGTAGGGTAGACGAGAATGAGTCTCGTGAACGGACGCCGGTGAGCAAACTCGTCGCTTACGTCGCCCAGTACGGCATGGCGCTGGTCTTCGCCAACGTGTTGGTCGAGCAGATCGGCATACCGATCCCGGCTCTTCCCACGCTAATGGTC
>DASWDK010000100.1:0-6218 GCA_036395335.1 Thermoanaerobaculia bacterium | reverse complement strand
CAACTCGCTGATCTTGTCGTAGTTCAGTCCGGGTCGTAGCCCGAGAGGACGAGCCTTCACCTTGAACGGAGGCAGGTCCTTTCTCGCACGCCGCGCGAAGAAGCCCTCGCGCAATGTTTCGTTGACTACCTGCTTGAAGGGCTTCCCCGTCTTGCGGGACTCCGCTTTGAGCTTGGCCGCGATGTCCTCATCGAGCGTAAGCGTCGTTCGCGTGGTGCGCATGTCTTGATGCTATCGAGATAGCATCAAGATGTCAAAAGGCTACCACTACCGCTTCTCGAGCGGGACGTACGGCTGCGGGTACTCGGGCCCGATGTACTCGGCCCGCGGCCGGATCAGGCGGTTGTGCTCGTACTGCTCGAGGACGTGCGCGGTCCAACCGGACACGCGGGAGACCGCAAAGATCGGAGTGTAGACGTCGGGCGGGATTCCGAGCATGTAGTACACGGACGCGGAGTAGAAGTCGACGTTGGAGTTCAACTTCTTCTCCTCGTTCACGATCTTCTCGATCCGGCGCGACATGTCGTACCAGCGCGTCTGCCCCGACGACTCCGCGAGAGCCTTCGACATCGCGCGCAGGTGCGTCGCCCGCGGGTCTTCGGTGTGATACACGCGGTGGCCGAACCCCATGATCTTCTCTTTGCGCGCGAGCTTGGATCGGACGTAATCATCCACGCGGTCGAGCGAGCCGATCTCGATCAGCATCTTGACGACTGCCTCGTTCGCGCCGCCGTGGAGCGGACCCTTCAAGGTCGCGATCGCCGACGTGATCGCCGAGTGCATGTCGGAGAGCGTCGCCGCGGTGACGCGCGCGGCGAAGGTCGAGGCGTTCAGCTCGTGGTCGGCGTGCAGGACAAACGCGACGTCGAGCGCGTGCGTCGCCTCGGGGCTCGGTTTCGCTCCTGTCAGCATCCGAAGGAAGTCCTCGGCGTGGAAGAGCGACGGATCCGCATCCACGACTGGCTGACCGTTGCGGAGCCGGTGATCGGCAGCGACAATCGCCGCGAGCTGGCCCGTCAGGCGGATGGCCTTTCGGCGGTTCGCCTCACGGCTCATGTCGCGAACGTCGGGATCGGTCTCTGCGAGGGCCGAGACCGTCGTCCGCAGAGCATCCATCGGCGTCAAGTGAGGGACGATCGAAGCGAGCAACTGCAGCATTTCCGGCGGTAGCGCCCGCTCGGCGCCGATCGAGCGGCGCAGCGCATCGAGCTCCTCGCGCCGCGGCAGCCTCCCTTCCCAGAGGAGGAAACAGACCTCTTCGAAGGTCGAATTTTCCGCGAGGTCGTGGATGTCGATGCCGCGGTAGGAGAGGATGCCGCGGTTGCCGTCGATGTAGCAGATCGTCGAGTCGGCGGCGACGACGTCCTCGAGACCTTCCTTGAACCCCTTGACCTCGACCATGGTGCGGACTCCGATGCTTGGCGACCTCTCGCTCCGCGGATTTCCCGCTACGCGTCGACCGCCCTCGGGATCGCCGGGTCCAGTCCCGGGAACTGCGCGAGCCACGCCCGCCTTTCCGCGCGGAGTTTATCCACGAGCTCCCGATACTTCTCCGGCGTGTAGTAGGTCTTGGGGTCGTACTTCGAGAGGTCGACGCCCGGAACGTTTCGGGGGATCTCGTAGCCCCAATCCGGGTCCGTTTCCCACACGATTCCTTCCTTGGCGATCTGCTTCATGATCTCGGTCGAGACCCGGATCGAGACCTTCTCACCGGGGAATCCATCGTTCGCCCCGATCGAGCCGGTGTTCAGGATGTACGCCTCCATCTCCGGATTCTTCCGGAGGATCTGGAGCAAGCGATTTCCTTCGTCCGCCTCCGGTCCGACGATGAACGGGTTGGTCCCCACTTCCCGCTTGGCCTGGCCGGCCTTCGTCGGGTCGCCCGCGGAGGTCTCGATCGACTCGCCGAGCATGAAGTATGCCGCCGCCTGCTCGTCGGTCAGCCGCGCGCAGACCGGAACGACGTCGTTTCTCCGCGTGATGAAGACGATCTTGTGCGCTTTCTCGAGGTCGATTCCCTCTCCCGTGCCCTTGATGTACTTGCGCAGGACGACCCCACGACCGTTCGACGTGATCGAGATGTCGAGGAAGTCCACCTTCCCGTTCTCGTCCAGCTTGATGTTCTCGTAGACCGCGGTCGGGTGCGTCGCGGCCCCCCACAGCACGGTTTGCGTCGGCTCGAGCCCTTCCGTCTTGATGTAGAAACCGTCCTCGGTTCCGAACGCCTCTCCGCCGGGCGTCATCAGGACGACGTCGTCCTGCTTGATGATGGCGCGCTCCGGCTCTTTCAAGCCGTGGTCGTGGAGAGTCAGCGTCGTCTTGCCGGTCCCGGACAGTCCGAACAGAAGGAACCCGACGTCGCGAAGCTCGCTGTCCGGTCCGACGACGCGCAGGACCTTGGAGCCCGCGTGGAGGCCCAGTCCGCCGCGACGCTTGATCCAGTACATCGCCTGACGCAGCATGGATTTCTTCGCTTCGCCGGGGTAGTCGGTCCCAAGGATGTAGGTATAGCCCTGGTCCACGTCGAGGAAGATGAGTCGCTCCTTCCAGTCGGGAACGTAGACCGAGATGAAGTCCGGCTCCTTCGACGAGTCGGAAGGAAACAGCATGTTGTTCCACATGAAGGCGATGCGGGCGTACTCCTTCGGAACGTAGAGCCGGCAGTGGATCGGCACGTCCGGATTCATCCCCATTCGGCGGTCGACCTGGATGAGATCCATCTGAGAGAGAGTCTCCTGAACCAGACGGATCGTCTCTTCGGCCCGGTCGCGTTCGATCGGCTGCTGCATGACGCCGATCGCCACGCCGTTCGCGACGATGTACGTGTTCTTCGCGGAGCGGTTCTTGACGCGGGTCGTGTAGACGGGGGAGCCGTACTCGCTGGTCTTCTCTCCGGAGCGGGCGAGCTCGCGAAGCTCCTCGCGCGTCAGGTCTTTCAGGATCCGCCTGGCGCGAAGGGTGCGGGGGGCAAGGACGTCAACGCTGGCCATTGATCTTCCTTTCGGTCATCGGCCAATCCAGTCCGCAAAACGGGGCATCCATCCTACCAAGAGTGTGGATCTGACCCCTTCGGGGGATAGACCCCCGAGAGCCCGATTTCCTCCGCGATCGGCTTCAGCGCCTCAATCGTGAACGCAATGTGCTCTTCCAGCGGTCGGCCGAGCGTCTCCGCGCCGTCGTAGACGTCGAATCGGTTTACGGAGCGCGCGAACGCCTTGTCCTTGAGTCGCTTGACGACGGAGGACGCGGGCAGATCGGCGACCTGCTTCGAGGGCCGGACCTTGACGCACGCACCGATGAAGCCGACGAGCTCGTCGCAGGCGTAGATCGCCTTCTTCATCGGCGTGTCGCGCGGCACTTGCATGTAGTTGGCGTGGGACTCGATCGTCCGAACCATCTCCTCGTCGTAGCCGCGCTCACGGAGGATCCGCCCGCCCACGTGCAGGTGCGTGTCCTCCGTCGGGTTCTGCTCGTAATCGAAGTCGTGCAGAAGGCCGACGATTCCCCAGCGCTCGACCTCCGCGGGATCCGTGACATCGAACCAGCCGGCGTACGCGCGCATCGCCTGCTCGACCGCCCGTCCGTGGCGCCGAAGGGCGTCTCCCTTCGTGAACTCGAACAGGAGGTCCTGCGCTTCCTGTCGCGAGGGCCAGCGGCCGCCCGTCTTTTCCATGTTGCGATTGTACCCGCGCGTCGTCGGAGTGTCGGGAGCCCAGTTGCACACGGTCGTGTGCAGAGCGATCGGGTTTTCAGTGTCAGCCTGCGAGAAAGAGGTTGATTTCCGGAAAAATGACCTTAGAATTCTGCAAATCTTGCGAAAAAAGGAGGGCGGCGTGCCGAAGGCGAAGATTCTGAAGTTCGACGCGGCGGGGCCGGGTCTGACGAAGTCGGAGATCCTGAAGGTCTGCAACGCGGAGAGCGTGCGGTTCCTGAGACTCCAGTTCACCGACATCTTCGGGGTGATCAAGAACGTCGAAATCCCGAGGTCGCAGTTCGAGAAAGCGCTCGACGGCGAGATCCAGTTCGACGGCTCCTCGATCGAGGGGTTCACACGGATCGAGGAATCCGACATGAACCTCGTCCCCGCCCTCGACTCGTTCGCGATCTACCCCTGGGCGCACAACGGCGGCAACAAAGTCGCCCGCCTCATCTGCGACGTCTACAACCCGGACGGATCGGCTTTTCCCGGTTGCCCGCGGCAGACTCTGAAGAGACAGATGGACCGGGCCTCGGCGCTCGGGTACGTCATGGTGACCGGCCCCGAAGCGGAGTTCTTCCTGTTCCGGCGCGACGCGAACGGCGATCCGATCGTGGACACTCACGACGAGGGCGCCTACTTCGACCTGACTCCCGTGGATCGCGGGGAAGAGGCGAGAAGGGACGTCGTGCTCGCGCTCGAGCAGATGGGCTTCGAAGTCGAAGCGGCGCACCACGAGGTCGCGCCGGGCCAGCACGAGATCGACTTCAAGTACGCCGACGCGGTCACGACCGCCGACCGCGTCTCGACTTTCCGATTCATCGTCAAGAAGGTCGCGCTCGACCACGGTCTCCACGCGACGTTCATGCCCAAGCCGATCTTCGGCGTGAACGGCTCCGGCATGCACACCCACCAGTCCTTCCTCGACAAGCGCGGCAACAACGTCTTTTACGACCCGAAGGCGAAGTACCAGCTCTCGAAGACCGCCCTCAACTACACCGGCGGAATCCTGCGGCATGCGCGCGGGTTCGTTGCGATCACGTGTCCCCTGGTCAACTCCTACAAGCGGCTGGTGCCCGGTTACGAGGCGCCGGTCAACGTGGCCTGGTCGATGCGCAATCGCTCGCCTCTTGTCCGTATCCCGGCGCGCCGCGGCATGGGGACGCGAATCGAGGTTCGGATGCCGGATCCTTCGTGCAACCCGTACCTCGCGTTCACCGTCATGCTCGCCTCCGGCCTCGACGGCGTGAAGAACCGGATGGACCCGGGCGAGCCGGTGGACCGCAACGTCTTCAAGATGAGCGAGCGCGAAAAGCGGCGCCTGCGGATCGAGCAGCTGCCGGGGAACCTCTCCGAAGCGCTCGACAACCTCTGGAAGGACGAGGTGGTCAAGGATTCGCTCGGCGACCACATCCTGAAGCACTTCATGGAGGCCAAGCGCGGCGAGTGGGCCGAATACATCTCGCGGGTCCAGCCGTGGGAGATCGAGAAATACCTGGAAACCTATTGAGCACACTGGATCCGAATTAAATAAGGCCGAACCTGGGTTCGGCCTTATTTTTTATGCCACCGTATGGGTGACGTCGGGGATCGATTCCGCGGGCGGCTCCGGGCGGGTCTGCCGATTCTGCTCGATGCCGCCATGGGGACAGAGCTCCAGCGGCGGGGTGCCGACATGCGGCTGCCACTCTGGAGCGCGCGGGCACTGGTGGAGGCGCCCGGCCTGGTCTCGGAGATCCACCGCGAGGAAGTGGCGGCCGGCGCGGAGGTCCTGACGGCGAACACGTTCCGGACGCACCGGCGGACTCTGGCAAGTCGCGGGCTCGGGGAGCGAAGTCGCGAGCTCACCGCGCTCGCGGTTCGGCTCGCGCGCGAGGCGGCGGAAGAGAGCGGACGCCGGGTCTTCGTCGCGGGATCGCTCTCACCGCTGGAAGACTGCTACCGGCCCGACCTCGTCCCCGAAGACGAAGCGCTCGAAAGGGAGCACCGGGAACAGGCCGAGTCGCTCGCGGCCGCGGTCGTCGACGTGATCCTCCTCGAGACCCACAACACGGTGCGGGAGCTCGTCGCGGCGGCTCGCGCGGCGAAGGCCACGGGCCTGCCATTCGTCGCCTCCATGGTCACCGACGGCACAGGGCGTCTCCTCTCCGGCGAGACGATCGAAGACGCCGTGCTGGCCGTCGAGTCGCTCGAACCGGCGGCTCTGTCGATCAACTGCGTTCCAGCGCGCCGGCTCGCCTTCGATCTGACGCGTCTGGACGGAGCTGCTTCTGACGTTCCGCTCGCGGCTTACGGAAACCTGGGACTGCCGGCAGATGACCGCGGATGGGAGTTCATCGACGGGCTTTCTCCGGAGGCATACGCCACCTACGCGCGCAAGTGGATCGCCGCGGGCGTCCGCCTCGTCGGCGGTTGCTGTGGGACGACCCCAGCGCATACGGCGGCGCTTCGCTACGAAATGAGCATCGCGTCGCCGTAGGAATAAAAGAGGTAGTCGCGGCGAATGGCTTCGCCGTAGGCG
>DASWDK010000099.1:0-15319 GCA_036395335.1 Thermoanaerobaculia bacterium | reverse complement strand
TCGGCGAGCCGTCGGCCGTGCGCCGCGAAGTCACCCTGGAGCGCGAGTACGGCGATGCCGCGCCTCACCAGCCTCTCCCCTGCATCCGCGCCTCCTCGGGGAGACTCGCCGCTTCGATGCCCTTCATTCCGGTGCCGAGCGACTCCTCCGCCTCCACGAGCGCGTGCGCGTCCTGCCAGTGCGTCGTCGCCTTCACGATCGCGCGCGCGCGCCGCTCGGGATCGTCCGACTTGAAGATGCCGGAGCCGACAAAGATCGCCTCGGCGCCGAGCATCATGCAGAGCGCGGCGTCGGCCGGCGTCGCGACGCCGCCCGCGGCGAAGTTCGGAACCGGCATCCGGCCGCTCTCGGCGACTTCTTCCACGAGCTCGAACGGCGCGGCAAGGCGCTTGGCCTCGCGCATCCGCTCGTCCTTGCTCATCAGGGTCAGGTTGCGGATGTCGCGGTGCACTTCGCGCAGATGTTTCACGGCGTGCACGATGTCGCCGGTTCCCGCCTCCCCTTTCGTGCGGATCATGGCGGCGCCTTCGCCGATCCGACGCAGCGCCTCCCCCAGGTTCCGGCAGCCGCACACGAACGGGACGGTGAAGTCGTGCTTGTAGACGTGGTTCTCCTCGTCGGCCGGAGTGAGGACCTCCGACTCGTCGATGAAGTCCACCTTCAGAGCTTCGAGGATCCGAGCCTCGGCGGCGTGGCCGATCCGGCACTTCGCCATGACGGGAATCGAGACCGCCTCCTGGATCTCGCGGATCTTCGAAACCGGCGACATCCTCGCGACTCCCCCGTCGCGGCGGATGTCCGCCGGTACGCGCTCGAGCGCCATGACCGCCGCCGCCCCGGCAGCTTCCGCGATGCGTGCCTGCTCGGCGTTGACGACGTCCATGATGACGCCGCCCTTCAGCATCTCCGCGAGGCCCACCTTTACCCGGTACGAATCGGAATCGCTTCGCCTCATGACGACCTCCTTCCTATCAACCCGCGACTTGCTCAGACCATCGGTGCCGACTCCAGCACCGACGCCCTCGCACGCGTTTCCCTCACTCCTTCCGCCAGCAGCGCGACGCCACGCTCGATCGATTCCCGCTCGACGCGGGAGACCGAGAGCCGCAGCGCTCCCCGATCTTCACCCTCCGGGTCGAAGTCCGCTCCCGCCGACACCGCGACGCCCCGCGCGGCGGTGGCTTCCGCAACCCTCCTGCCCGACACTCCCGCCGGGAGGATCAGCCAGAAGATCGCGCTGCCCGGCTCGCCGCCCCACCACGACAGCTCGGGCAGATGCCTCCCGAGCGCTTCCGCCATCTCCTTCCGCCGCGCCTCGACTTCGCGCGCCCGTGCGGTGCGGGCTTCGCGATCCGCGCCCGCGCGGAGAAACGAGGCGATCGCGGCCTGCAGCGGGAGCGGCGTCTGGAAGTCGGAGGTCCGCTTGACGAGCGCGAGGCGCTCGACGACGGCGCGCGGCGCCGCGAGCCAGCCGATCCGGAAGCCGGGAACGAGATCCTTCGACAGGGTGCCGAGCCAGACGACCCGCTCCGGGTTGCGCGCCGCGAGCGGCATCAATCCAGATTCCGGCTCCTCGTAGCCGTCCTCGATCACGAGCGCGCCGGCGTCCTCCGCCGCTTCGAGGATCTCCCGGCGCTTCTCGTCGGTCGCGGTGACGCCGGTCGGATTCTGCCGCTCCGGCATGACGTAGACGAGCTTCGCGCGGCGCCCGCGCAGGACGGCGACGTCGGCCCCCTGTTCCGTCATCGGCATCGGCACGATCTCGACGCCGGCGAAACGGGCGAGCGCGAGCGCGCCCGGGTACGTCGGGGACTCCATCGCCACCGGATCGCGCGCGTCGGTGAAGGTTCGGAAGAGGAGGTCGAGCCCCTGCTGCGCGCCGCTCGTCACCAGGATCTCCTCCGGGGCGCGCGTCAGGCCGCTCTCTTCCAAGCGGCGGGAGATCTCGACCCTCAATTCGTCGAGACCGAGCGGGGGAGCGTACTGCCACAGCTCCGGCCGCCGGCTCCATGCCTCGGTCAGGGTCTGCGTGAACCGCTCGAGCGGGAAGAAGCGCTCGTCCGGGGTGAGGCGCGAGAAGTCGGCGATCAAGGGAGTCGAGACGGGCGGGGGAGCCGCGTCCGGGATCGCGGAGGCGCGACGCGAGACGAGTTCGGACGCATCGAAGTGTCTCGGCCGGCGAGCGTCCGCGCGAACGACGGTGCCGCTGCCGACGCGCGTCGACGCGAGGCCCTCTTCCTGGAGGCGCCGGTATGCGGCCTGGACGCTGCCGCGGTTGACTCCTAGGCGGGCGGCGACTTCACGGGTCGTGGGAAGCCGGGTGCTCGGCGGGAAGAGCCCGGTCTCGATCGAGGCGGCCAGCGCGGCGAAGAGTTGCTCGGAGAGCGCTTCCCGCGACGCACGATCGAGGGTAATTGAGGCGATGTGATCCAATTGGTCCGCCATCGCGCCAATTGTATTGAAGACCCTGTGGCCATTAAAAGAAATTTCTCGCTAATTGTTGATAGGGAACGAGAAAAGGTATTTTGGGCAGGCTGGAGGAAATGGATGGTGGAAAGCGGATAACCCACTATTTCATCAGTAATTTGCGTTCACGCTCCGTGCTTTCTCAGTTCGTCATCGAGATTTCGGCTGAACAGAAACTCCTCGTCCCGCGGAGACACGTTCTTGCGCTTCCCGAGCGCGGTGCGGACCTTCAGCTCCATCGCGTCCAGTTCCTTGTAAGCCTCCGTCAGGTCCCGCACGATCGCCCGGCGGACGGTCTCGTCGTCCGCCTTCTGCCGCAGGTTCAGGTTGTCCTTCAGCTTCTTCGCGATGACGCGCGAGAGGTACAGAACGCGGTCGGGCGAAGGCTTCACCGTTCTCTTCCCGAAAGCAGCTCGTCGGACAGCGGATGGCGGAAGAGCTGTTCGATGACGGGTGTGGAGATCGCCGCGACGTCCGCGCCCATCAGCGCGGCGTCGAGCACGTGGATCGGGTTGCGCAGCTCCGAGACCACGATCTGCGTCTGGAAGCCGTAGTTGTCGTAGACGCGGATGATCTGCTCGACCAAGTCCATGCCGATCGATCCGACGTCGTCGAGCGCCCCCACCGCGGGCGCCACGTAGCTGACGTTCGATTTTGCCGCGATCAGGGCCTGCGCCGCCGAGTAACAGCCCGATGCGCAGACCGCGACCTGATCCTGCGCGAGCAGGCGCGCGACCCTCATCGCCTCGGGCTGCGCGGGCAGCTGGACGACGATGTCCTTACCCAGCTTCGCGAGTTCGCGCGCTTCCTTGTACATTCCTTTCGCGTCTGTCGAGACCGGTCCGACGCAGACCGGGCCGTCGGTCAGCGAAGAAAGCTCGCGAGCAGCGCGGCGATAGTCGACTCCGGCCTTCTCGGCCGCCGCCGCCGAAAGCCAGATGCCGTCCAGAAGGCCCCACTCCCGCACCTTTTTCGCCTCATCGGCGAGGGCGCTCTCGAGGAAAAACCGCATGGGTGGCGGGGGATTCTATCCCTCACCAATGTCATCCCGAGCGAAGCGAGGATCCTTCCTCGGACCCTCGGTCGTCGGAATGACCACTCAAGCGAGGTCGTCGTCGAGGAACGGAGTGGTTTCGCCGGTGCCTCTGGACTTTGCTCTTTGGTTCTCGGTCTCCGACGCGTCGGACACCGGCAACGGCGCCTGCGGCTCTTCGTCGTTCTCGTCCGGCTCGGCGAGCTTCGCGACGGCGACGACGCGGTCCCCCTCGTCGAGATTGATCAGCCGCACGCCCTGGGCGGCGCGTCCCGTCTCGCGGATGTCCTTGACCTTGATCCGGATCAGCATCCCGCTCTGCGTGATGAGGAGGAGCTGGTCGGCGTCGGTCACCGACTTGATGCCGGCGACCGGACCGTTCTTTTCCGTGACCTTGATGTTGATGACGCCGGAGCCGCCGCGAGACTGGAAGCGGTACTCGGACGCCTCGGATCGCTTGCCGTATCCCTTCTCGGTGACCGTCAGGAGATGGCCGTGCTCCTCGACGACGTCCATCTCGACGACGTAGTCGCCCTCCTTCTTCAGGTCGATTCCCCAGACTCCGGTCGTGTCGCGTCCGGTGGGACGGACGTCGGTCTCGGCGAACCGGATCCCCTGTCCCAGATGCGTGCCGATGAAGATCTGGCGCTTCCCGTCGGTGACGCGAACGGAGAGGAGCTCGTCTCCCGCCTCGATGTTGATCGCGATGATTCCTCCGGAGCGGACGTTCGAGTACGCGGAGAGGGCGGTCTTCTTGACGAGCCCCTGTTTGGTCGCGAACACCAGGTACTGATCCTCCGGAAAGTCCTTCGTGGAGGCGAGTGCCACGACGCGCTCGTTCGGGTCGAGGTTCAGAAGATTGACGATCGCCTTGCCGCGCGTAGCCGGACCGAGCTGCGGGACCTCGTACACCTTGATCCAGTGCATCCGGCCGCGAGAGGTGAACGCGAGGACGTAGGCGTGCGTCGAAGCGACGAAGAGGTGCTCGACGACGTCCTCCTCCTTCGTCGTCGCGCCGATGCGTCCTTTACCGCCGCGGCGTTGCGCGCGGTACAGCGACAGGGGAGAACGCTTGATGTAACCGCCGCGGGAGACCGTGATCACCATGTCCTCTTCGACGATCAGATCTTCGATCCCGATGTCGGACGCCTCCGCCACGATTTCGGTCCGGCGATCGTCTCCGAACTGCTTTTTCACATCGGTGAGCTCCTCGACGATGATGTCGAGGACGAGCTTGTCCGAGCCCAGGATCTCCCTCAGCTTCGCGATGAGCGCGAGGACCTCCTTGAACTCGGCGACGATCTTCTCGCGCTCGAGCCCGGTCAGCCGCTGCAGGCGCATCTCGAGGATGGCCTGGGCCTGGATCTCGTCCAGCCGGACGATCTCTTCCCTCTTTCCCTTCGCCGGCGGCTCGGGAAGCTTCATGCCGGTGAACTTCTCGAGAGCCCCGCGGTCGATCGAGACCTCGGAGACGAGCCGCTCCTTTGCTTCTCTCGGATCCTTCGAGGCGCGAATGATCTTGATCACGAGGTCGATGTTCGCCAGAGCCAGCGCCAGGCCGCGGAGAAGGTGCGCGCGCTCCTCCGCTTTCTTGAGGTCGAACTGGGTGCGCCGGATGACGACCGACTTGCGGTGGTCGATGAAGTGCCGCAGGAGATCGACGAGCGGGAGGATCTTCGGCTGGTTTTCGACGATCGCCAGGAAGATGATCCCGAAAGTCGACTGCATCGGGGTCAACGCGTAGAGCTGGTTCAGAACGACCTGCGCGTTCTCGCCGCGCTTCAGCTCCACGACGACTCGGATACCCTCGCGGCTCGTCTCGTCACGCAGGTCGGCGATCCCCTCGATCTTCTTTTCGTTGACGAGCTCCGCGATCCGCTCGACCAGCTTCGCCTTGTTGACCTGGTATGGGATCTCCGTGAGGACGATCGACTCCTTCTCTCCCCGCGCGGCCTTCTCGATAACCGCGCGGGCGCGAACCTGCACGATCCCGCGGCCGGTCTTGTACGCCTCGCGGATTCCTTCGGCTCCGTGGATGAACGCCGCGGTGGGGAAGTCGGGGCCCGGGAGCTTTCGCATCAGCTGGGCGAGCGTCGCGTCGGGACGGCGAATGAGCTCGATTGTGGCGTCGACCACCTCGCCCAAGTTGTGCGGTGGAATGTTCGTCGCCATGCCGACGGCGATTCCGGACGACCCGTTGACGAGAAGATTCGGGAACTCGCAGGGGAGGACGGTCGGCTCCTTGAGCGACGCGTCGTAGTTCGGGACCCAGTCGACGGTCTCCTTATCGATGTCGTCGCCGATCAGCTCCGCGGCGAGCCGCGTCAGGCGCACCTCGGTGTACCGCATGGCCGCCGGGTTGTCGCCATCGATCGAGCCGAAGTTCCCCTGTCCGTCGACGAGCGGATAGCGCATGGAGAAGTCCTGCGCCATGCGGACGATCGTGTCGTAGACGGCGTCGGGGTTGTGGGGATGGTATTTGCCGAGGACGTCGCCGACGATGCGCGCGGACTTCTTGTACGGTTTGTTGTGGAGGTTCCCCTGCTCCCACATCGCGAACAGGGAGCGGCGATGGACGGGCTTCAACCCGTCGCGCACGTCCGGAAGCGCGCGGCCGATGATGACCGACATCGCGTAGTCGAGGTAGGAGCGCCGGACCTCCTCCTCGATCGTGACGGGAAACTTCTCTTCCGGCGTTAAGAGGTTCGAGCTCATTCCTTACCTGTCATTCCGCCTCTGACAATGTCATCCCGAGCGGAGCGAGGGATCTCTCCCCATTGATGAGAGAGAGATTCCTCGTCGCTTTCGCTCCTCGGAATGACAGGCGCTGTGTGACGCTTCGCGTCAAATATCCAGGTTCCTCACGTTCAACGCATTCCGATCGATGAACTCCCGGCGCGGCTCGACCGCGTCGCCCATCAGAATCGAAAAGATCTGGTCGGCCTCGACGGCGTCCTCGACCGACACCTGCAGGAGCCGGCGCTTGCCGGGATTCATCGTCGTCTCCCAAAGCGTCTCGGCGTTCATCTCGCCGAGACCCTTGTAGCGGCTGACGACCAGACCCTTCTTCGCCGACTCGTAGATCGCATCGACGACCGCCGGAAGCGTCGAGTGACGTTCGCTGTCACCGTTGCGCGTGACGACGTAGGGTCCGTCCAGAAAGCCGCCGATCGACTTCGCGAGCTCGCGTACGCGCTTCATTTCGTACGCGGAGATGAACTCCGCGTCGATCGAGGCGCTCCGTGGCACACCGGAGATCCGGCGCACGATCTCGAGCGCCCAGCCCGAATGTTCCTCGTCGGCGACGACCTCCGCTCTTTCGACGTCGAACGCCCGCACCGCTCTCGCGAGGTCCTCGACCTTCTTCTTGTCGGCGAAGTCGCTCTTCGAGAGCATTCCCCGATCGAGGAGGGCGCGGACCACGCCTTCCGGGACGCCGCGCCCCGCCAGCCGTCCGATGTGGCCACGGTACTCCTCCATCTTCTCGAGGAGTCCGACCAGCTTCACTCCCGACGCGGTCGCGCCGGACATCTCGGAAGCGAGCGCGCGATCCTCGCCGATGCGCGCGAGAAGGAACTTCGACATCTCCTTCTCGTCCTTCAGGTAGGTCTCCTTCTTCCCCTCCGCGACTTTGAAGAGCGGCGGCTGCGCGATGTAGAGGAAACCCTTGTCGATCATGGCCGGCATGTGCCGGAAGAAGAAGGTGAGAAGCAGCGTGCGGATGTGCGATCCGTCGACGTCCGCGTCCGTCATCAGACAGACCTTGTGATACCGGATCTTGGTCACGTCGAAGTCCTGCGCGATGCCCGTACCGAGAGCCGTGATCAGCGTGCGGATCTCGGCGTTGGCGAGCATCTTGTCCAGTCGCGCCTTCTCGACGTTCAGGATCTTTCCGCGCAGCGGCAGGATCGCCTGAGAGCGGCGGTCGCGCCCCTGTTTCGCCGAGCCGCCGGCGCTGTCTCCCTCGACGATGAACAGCTCGGAAAACGCCGGGTTCTTTTCCTGGCAGTCGGCGAGCTTGCCGGGAAGGGATCCGGAGTCGAGAGCGCCTTTCCTCCGCACGAGCTCGCGGGCCTTGCGCGCCGCTTCCCGCGCCCGTGCCGACTCCACGATCTTCTCGACGATGCGCCGCGCGACCCGAGGGTTCTCCTCGAGGTGGGAGCCGAGCTTCTCGTAGACGACCTGCTGGACCCAGGTCTTGACCTCGGACGACACGAGCTTGTCCTTGGTCTGTGAGGAGAACTTCGGGTCCCGGACCTTCACCGAGACGACTGCCGTCAATCCTTCCCGGCAATCGTCGCCCGAGAGGTTCGTCTCCTTCAGCGACTTCGTCAGCGCGTTCTGCTCGGCGTACCGCTGGAGGGCGCGTGTCAACGCGGTCTTGAAGCCCTCCAGGTGGGTCCCGCCGTCCCGGTTGTTGATCGTGTTCGTGAAAGTGAAGATCGTCTCGGTGTAACCCTCGTTCCACTGGAGAGCGACCTCGACTCTCTCCTTGTCGGCGTCGCGATTGGGGTCTCCGGTTCCGCCTTTGACGTCCTGGAAGTAGATGACCTTGTCGTGAATCGGCTGCTTCGTCTTGTTCAAGAGCTCGACGAACGAACGGATCCCTCCCTCATAGGCGAAGTCGTGTTTCTTGTCGGTCCGCTCGTCCTGGATCGAGATCGCCACGCCCGGGTTCAGGAACGAGAGCTCGCGCAGCCTCTGCGAGAGGCTGTCGAAGTGAAATTCGGTGACCGAGAAGATCTCGGGGTCCGGCCAGAACGTGATCCGGGTGGCGGTCTTTCGCGATGTCCCGGTCGTCCGGACCGGGGCGAGCGGGACTCCGCGCTCGTACGACTGAACCCAGACTTTCCCGTCGCGGCGCACCTCTACGTCGAGCCGCTTCGAGAGGGCATTGACGACCGAGACGCCGACGCCGTGGAGACCGCCCGAGACCTTGTAGGAGTTGTCGTCGAACTTCCCCCCCGAATGGAGGTCGGTCATGATGATCTCGAGCGTCTCGCGCTTGTGCTCCTTGTGCATCCCGACCGGGATGCCCCGGCCGTTGTCCTCGACCGTCACGGAGTTGTCCGCGTGGATCGTGACCGACACGCGGTCGGCGTGCCCGACCTGCGCCTCGTCGATCGAGTTGTCGACGAGCTCGAAGACCATGTGGTGCAGCCCGGAGAGATCATCGGTGTCGCCGATGTACATCCCCGGCCGTTTGCGAACGGCTTCGAGCCCTTTCAGGAGCTTGATCGAGTCGGTGGTGTAAGCGGTGCTCATCGTGGTCAGATCCGATCCGATCCGGTGAAAGTTTCGCGCGCGTCGTCCGCCATCGCCCGGCCTCCGCACATCCGAAGAACCGTCGCCGGAATCGCGCGGAAGCGGGAGACGTCCGAGGCCGTGGTCAGCACGACCGTCGTCCCTTCCGGCAGGCCGGCGAAGAAGCGATCGAGCGATTTCGAGGAAAGCCCCGCGTCGAAGTCGTCCACGCCGAAGAGCGGCGTTTCGCCGGCGGCGTCCTTGACGACCCGCCATTCGGCGAGTTTCGCCAGGGTGACCAGCCGGTGGACTTCGCCCGCCGACGCCCGCCCTTCCAAAGGGCGGTCCCGCCGGCTCCAGAGCAGGTCGTCTCGATGCGGGCCGGCTAAGGATCGGCCCCTCAAACGCTCGATCGGAAGCATCTTCTCCAGGGTCTCCAGAAGATCCGAACTTTCTCCAGTTAAATAACTTATCGAGACTTCGGCATATTCCTTTCCCGCCCCATCGGCGAGCTCGGAAAAGACCGTCGAAAACGCCCCGAGCGCCTCTCGCCGATGGCGGCGAACGGCCTCCCCCGCACGGGCGAGCTCCTCCGTCCAGGCCTCGAGCTCCGGACGAGAACCGCGCCCGGACCGTCCCTCCCGGATCGCGGACAGGAGGGCGTTTCTCTCCCTGAGCGCTCGGTCGTAGCCGGCGAGATCGGCGCCCGCCGCCGGCCGGGATCCAAGAACCAGCCGGTCGAGAAAGCGCCGCCGCGCTTCCGGCGGCCCGGCGACGACCGCGCGGTGCTCCGGGGCGAGGAAGACCGCCGGCGCGAGCGCGGAAGCCTCGCGGAAGGAAACCTCCTTTCCGCTCCGGCGGAACTTCCGACCCGCACCGCACGTCCACTCGACGGAGAGCTGCTCGGTCGCGAAACCGCGCCGGACCGAACCTTCGACCGCGAAGCTCTCGCCGTCGGCCGACATGTCGGCCGGGCTCGCGCGCCGAAACGACCGCTGCCCGCACACGAGCGCGACCGCCTCGAGGAGATTGGTCTTGCCCTGGCCGTTCTCCCCGACGACGAGGTTCCAGCCGGGGCCAAAGGAGACGACGTCGGACGAGAGGTTGCGGAAGCCGCGAGAAGCTAGATCGAGAAGGCGCAAGACCGTTCCAGAAGATGACTCACAGCCGCATCGGCATGACGACGTACAGGTAGCGCGACGCGCCCTCGATCCCGCCGTCGGGGTAGCAGAGGCACTGTGTGTTCTCGTCCTTCAGCTCCAGCCGCACGTTTTCGGTCTCCGCCTCGTCGAAGAAGTCGAGGAGGTATTGCGCATTCAGACCGATCGAAAGCGGCTCTCCGTCGTACCGTACGTCCAGCGTTTCACTTCCTTCTCCGAGCTCCTGGCTCGCGGACGCGATCGTCAGGAGGTCTTTCTCGAAGGAGAGCCGTACCCCGCGCGCCCGCTCCGGCGAGAACAGGGCGACGCGTCGAATCGCGGATTGGCAGACGAGTCGCGGAACGATCACGACCTTGTCGTTCCCTTTTCCGAGGATCTTTTCGTAGTCCGGAAAATTGACGTCCAGGAGCCGAGCAATCAGCTGTCGGCTGCCGACGCGGAAAAGGAGATGGTTTTCCGAATGGCGAATCTCGAGGTCGCCGTCCGCCTGCCCCGCGTCCATTTTCAAGATCTCCGTCAGCGCCTTCTTCGGAATGAGGACGTTCGGCAGTGCTCCCTTTCCGTTTTCGCGCGCGAAATCGACGAGCGCCAGGCGGTGACCATCGGTCGCGACGAGCTCGAACTCCTTCCCTTTTTCCTTGAGCAGCGCTCCCATCAGCTGGAAACGTGTCTCCTCGGAGGAAACGGCGTACAAAACCTTGCGAGTCAGTCGTTTCCATGCATCGAGCGGGAACGTCATCCCACCCTTTCCCTCGACTTTGGGTACGGTCGGATAGTCCTCCGCCGGCTGCGCGACGAGCCGGAAATTCGACCGCTCGCAGGTCACGCCCAGGTAGTGGTTCTCCATCAGCTTCAAGCGGACGTCGGCCTCGGGCAAGTTGCGAATCAGATCGAAGAGCTTGCGCGCGGGCACCGTCACCGCACCCGGCCGCGACACGCGGGCTTCCGCCGAGGAGAGCAACGTCAGGTCGAGGTCCGTCGACGTCAGATCGAGGTGTCCGTCGGATGCCTTCAACAGGATGTTGGAGAGAATCGGAATGGTGTTTTTCCTCTCGACGACGCCCTGCATGAGCGCAAGCTCGTTCAAGAAATCGCCCCGCTTGAGCGTCAATTCCATTAGGGGAATCCACCTCCGAATTGAAGAAAAAGTCTATCACATGTAATTGTCTTAATAGGACTGTGGAGGAATGGCGCGACATCAAAAAAAGGCAAGAAAAATGGGCCTGAAATGCTCGTCGCCCGTCTTCACGTCGTTGCGCGACGAGGCGGAAACGGAACTCCCGGAGAGCGTGCCGGCGCAGTTCGAAAGGGGTGCGGAAAAGCGAGACGAGGAAGAACCGCGCGACGAGGCGAGCCGCCTAGCGGTACGGCTGCTGGAACCCCTCGATTACCTTGCGGAAATCGGGATCGTCCTCGACCAACTTCTCGATCTTCTCGACCGAGTGCATGACCGTCGAGTGATGTTTGTCGTTGAACAGTCTTCCGATCTCCGGATACGAGAGGCCGGTCAGCCGACGGCAGAGAAACATCGCGACCTGCCTCGGAAAAGCGATCGGTTTCGCGTTGGTCTTCGCCTTCAGATCGGAGACGCGCAGCCCGTAATGCGATGCCACGATTTTCAGGATTTCCGAAGGAATTGCCCGGTTTTCCTCGCGCCCCAGGATGTCGCGAAGGGTCTCGCGCGCGAGCTCGACCGAGACCGGCTTCCCCGTCAGCGAGGAAAAGGCGAGAACGCGGTTCAAGCGTCCTTCGAGCTCGCGGATGTTCGACCGGACCGTTCCGGCGATGAAGAGCGCGACGTCGTTCGGAATCTCCGCCTTTTCCGCGGCCGCCTTCTTCCGGATGATCGCGACTTTCATCTCGAGGTCCGGAGGCTGGATGTCGGCGATCAATCCCCACTCGAACCGGGAGCGAAGGCGCTCCTCGAGTGTCGGGATCTCCTTGGGAAGCGCATCGGACGTCACCACGATCTGCTTCTGCGCATCGTGGAGCGCGTTGAACGTATGAAAGAACTCTTCCTGCGTCGAATCCTTGCCCGCGATGAACTGGATGTCGTCCATCAGGAGCACGTCGAGCTCTCGGTAACGGCTCTTGAACTCGTGCATCCTCTCGAACCGCAACGCGTTGATGAGCTCGTTCAAGAATCTTTCCGCCGACAGATACATCACCCGCGAGCCCGGCGATCGCCGGACGACCTCGTGGGCGATCGCGTGAACCAGGTGAGTCTTGCCGAGCCCGACGCCGCCGTAGAGAAAGAGCGGGTTGTACGAGCGCGACGGGGATTCGGCGACGGCGCGCGCCGCCGCGTGGGCGAACTGATTCGAGGAGCCGACGACGAAACTGTCGAACGTGAAGCGCGGATTCAGGACCAGGCCGCGCGACTCCCGAACGGCCGGGGCGGGCGTCGGCGGCGGAGGGATGTCGATCGTCGCGGCCTGGAAGCGGAAATCGAGCTCCGGGAACCCGGCGGCCTCCGCTTCCCGCGCGAGGAGGTCACCGTGGCGTCCGCGGATCCAGTCGGCGAAGACGGGGCTCGGAACCGAGACGGTCAGGGCCGCCCGGGAATCGCCGGCGGGCTCGAAGGAGACCTGCCGCGTCGGGGCGAACCACGTCTTCAGTTCTTTCGGGTCGAGCTTCCCCTCGAGATTCCTGACGATCGAAGACCAGATCTCGGTCATGGCTGACCCCGGTTTTCCGCAAGTTTTCCGCAGCTGTGGAAAGCCCAACCGTCGAGCGGTCGCTGCAGAAGGTGGCGGAGTATATACCTCGACCGCCCTTCGTCCAGACGGTCTTCTGCCTTTGGCCGATGCCGCGAATCGGCGCTCGTGGCTTGACTTATGGGCCCCCCGCACCTAGCATGGCGCGTTTTTTATGAAGCGGACCTATCAACCCAACAATCGGCGGCGCCGGCGCACCCACGGCTTCCTGGTGCGCATGCGGACCCGCTCGGGGCGCGCGGTCATCTCGGCGCGCCGGCGCAAGGGGCGCAAGAAACTCTCGGTGTGAATTCGGGCCCGGATCGTCGCCGGGAGACGTTCTCCCGCGACGACCGCCTTCGCAAACGACGGGAATTCGAAGAGTGCTACGCCTCCGGAGTGCGCGTCTCCGGGCGCCATCTCCAGCTTTTCCTGCTGCCGCCGGCGGGTGCCGGGGAGCCGACGGGCCGGAAGGAGCCCTCGACGACCACGTCCCTGCCGCCACGGCTCGGCATTTCGGTGCCGCGCCGGGTCGGCGGAGCAGTGGCGCGCAACCGGGTGCGCCGCAGACTCCGGGAGATCTTTCGGCGAAGCCGGGAGCTCTTCGGGCGGCGGGGCGGCGACGTGGTCGTCAACGCGCGAGCGTCGGCATCGGAGGCGACTTTCGCGGAGCTCGCAGAGGAATACCGGTCGCTTCTCGCGAAGAGCCTGTCCCGCGCGCCGGAGAACCGGGGTCCGCGATGAGCGCGGGCGTCCGCACGGCCTCCGCGGTGCTGCGTTTCTACAAAGGCATCATTTCGCCGTTTCTCCCTCGCGCCTGCCGGTACGAGCCGACCTGTTCCGTTTACGCCCGCGAGGCCATCGAGCGGTACGGGTTCCGGCGCGGCGCCGGCCTCGCACTCGCGCGTCTCCTGCGCTGCCACCCGTTCCGGCCGGGCGGATTCGACCCCGTCCCGTGAGCGCGAAAGACTTCGCCCCGATCGAGCGCGCCTGAAACGACGGTGGAAAAGCGCCTCCTGCTCGCCGCGCTCTTGTCTCTCGGAGTTCTGGTGCTCTGGGAGTGGATCGGTCCTCGCCCGCTCCGGCGCGCGCCGATCCCCGTTCCGACGAGAGGAGCTCTCGCCATTCCGACGCCGTCTCCCGCCCGGGAGCCATCGCCCGTCGCCGGAGGGGTCCGGATTGCGGGCACGCAGGAGGGCTTGACGACCGTCGAGAGCGACGTCGCTCGAGCAACCTTTTCCAACCGGGGCGCGGTGTTGACGTCCTTCGTTCTCCGCAAGCACACCGACGACCAGAAACGGCCGCTCGAGCTCGTCCGCGCCGTCGCCGATCCGTCCGCCAGGCCGCTCGCGCTCGTGTTCCCGGGAAAACCGGATCTGACCCAGCTCGCGTCGACCGCTCTGTACGCCGTCGAGGCCGGTCCCGGCCGCGCCGTGCGTTTCCGATACGGCGACGAGCGACTCACGGTGACGAAGGAGGTCCGGCTGGGCGACGGGTACCTCTTCGACGTGAAAGTCTCCGTCGCGGGGCCGGAGTTCACTCTCCTGGTCGGCACGGGGCTGCGCAACCCGACTGCCGGAGAGCACGCGTCTCGTTACTTGATGCCGCCGACCGCGGTCGCGAGCTCCGCCGGCGGTCTTCAGCGGATCTCCGCGCGAAAGCTGGCGAAAGAGGAGGGCTGGCCGCTTCCCCCCAACGGCTTCGTCGGGATCGAAGACAATTACTTCCTGGCGGCGCTCGTTCCGCAACGGGCCGCGGCGGCGAAGATCTTTCCCTTCACGCAGCCCGCATCGGCCGGAGACCCGGCGGCAAAGCCGGAACCACTGGTGTCTGCGGGAGTGGCCGCCAGCGGGACTCTGGAGGCGCGCGCGTTCTTCGGGCCGAAGGACGTCGCGATCCTCGAGAGCACGGGGCTCGGGCTCGAGCGCACGGTGAACTTCGGCTGGTTCGGAATTCTCGCGCGGCCCCTGCTCTGGCTGCTCAAGAAGGCCTACGCCTGGTCGGGGAACTTCGGTCTCGCGATCCTGCTCGTGACACTTCTGATCCGCATCCTTCTCTTCCCGCTCATGCACAAGAGCTACGCGTCGATGAAGAAGATGCAGAAGCTCGCGCCCAAAATGAACGCCATCCGCGATCGTTACAAGAAGGCGAAGACCGACGCGGCGCAGCGCGCGAAGATGAACCAGGAGCTCATGGCGCTCTACCAGGCGGAGGGATACAACCCGATGAGCGGCTGCTTCCCGGTGTTGCTGCAGCTGCCGATTCTCGTTGCGTTCTACAACGTGCTGTCGCGCGCCGTCGAGCTGCGTCACGCGCCGTTCGTGCTCTGGATCCACGACCTCTCGGCGGTGGACCGAAGCTACCTGCTGCTCATCCTGATGATCGTCACGATGTACATCCAGCAGGCGATGACGCCGTCGACCGTCGACCCCATGCAGAAGAAGATCTTCATGGCGATGCCGCTCTTGTGGGGGTTCATGCTGAAGGACATGCCGTCCGGCCTCGTTCTCTACTGGCTGTTCTCGAACGTTCTGACGATCCTCCAGCAGGTGCTGATCAATCGGATGGGGCGGGACGACGACTCCGGAACGCGCAAGTCCGCGCGCGTCAAGATGGCGCGCGCGTAGCCGGAAGCTCAAGGAGACGAAGCGATGAGGTTCGAAGCGAAGACGGAGGCCGACGCGGTCGAGCAGGCAGCGCGCGCCTTGCAGAAATCCGCC
>DASWDK010000098.1:0-2290 GCA_036395335.1 Thermoanaerobaculia bacterium | reverse complement strand
CTTCGACGATCAGCCGCTACGTGACTTTGATCACGGTCGCCGCGCCGACGCGACCGCTGGCGATTTGCCGCGCGGCGCTGAAGCTCGTCGGACCGATCGGTGGAGACGCGGAGGTCGGCCGTAAACCGCAAAGCGCCTCGGACGAGCCGTCCCGCTCCGGTCCCGCCGAGAAGTCCGGCTGATTCCGTTCGGCGACTAGGACCGGGCCTCCGGCTCCCGCTCGCGCGACGCGCGAACTTCCGCTGCCGGCGGCGCGAGAAAACGGCGGAACCAGTCGCGTGCCAACCGGGCCACCTCCTCGAGCGCCCCCGGCTCCTCGAAGAGATGGGTCGCTCCGGGGACGATCTCGAGCTTCTTCTCGCAGCGGAGTCTCTCGAACGCCTCCCGGTTCATCTCGATCACCGGATCATCCCGCCCTCCGACGATCAGGAGCGTCGGCGCCCGCACTCGCGACAGAGAAGCGCCGGCCAGATCGGGCCTTCCGCCGCGGGAGACGACCGCACGGACCGTGTTCGGCCGCTGCGCCGCGGCGACGAGCGCTGCGCCCCCGCCGGTCGAGGCGCCGAACAACCCGATCGGGAGGGATCGCGTCTCCTCGTTCGCGCCGAGCCAGTCGGACGCCTCGACGAGCCGATCCGCCAGGAGTCCGATGTCGAAGCGCAGGTGGCCCGTCTGTTCGTCGACCGATTCCTCCCCCGGCGTCAGGAGATCGACGAGCAGGGTCGCGAGACTCCCGTCGTTCAACGCGCGTGAGACCGCCCGGTTGCGCGGGCTGTGGCGGCTGCTCCCGCTGCCGTGCGCGAACATCACCACGCCCGAGGCGCCCGGGGGAATCGCGAGGTTCCCCTCCAGCATCACGCCGGCAGTGGGAACCCGGACGAGGATGCCGTCGGCCCCGCGGTTCACGTCTTTTCGGGGCCGGGCCCGACGCCGTCCACCGTCTCCGGCAGGGCGGTCGCGCGAAAACGGACGAGTGTCGTTCCCTCGTCTCGCGACTGGATCTCGAGAGCCGACTCGGCGCCCTCCGGCGTCTCCTCGACGCTGACGCGAGTCGGGTGCGCCACGACGTGCGTGAGCGTCTCGTCCGGTGAGTCTCCGGTCAGGATCTCGATCTCCGACGAGCCCGCCTTTCTCTCGGTGAAGATGCCCTTGAGCGGTCGTTCGTGAACTTCGACTTGCGCACCCAGATCGCCGAAGTTCTCGATCGTCACGAGCCAGCCTTCATGCCTCCGGCTGAACTCGTCGAAGAACTCCTTCCACTTCCCGGGCGGGATCTCCCGGGTGACCATTTCCGTTTCGGTCACGTTGGATGTCATCGACCTTCTCCTCACAAAGCGGACGGGTAAGTCTCGGGCACCTCCTCGCCGATGGACTGTGGCGGGTGCAGGTCCACAGGACCTGTCCCCGCGACATGCTCTTCGGGATTGCGCTCGAGAGGCTCGACGGCCCGCGTCTCGTCGAAGTGAATCACGGCGTCGAACTGCTGCGGGAGCCGCGCCGTGAAGTAGTGGCTCGACCGCTCCGTCTCCGGCCGGTAGATCACGCCGATCGCCCGCTCGAGCCGCGGCTCGGAGAGGGCGCGTGCGGCAGGGGCGTTCCCGCGCAGGTCGAGCGAGAACCGCGGGATGCCGACGTCGTGGAAGAGCGCTTCGTAGCTCCCGGGAAGGCCTGGGCGAACGCGCTTCATCTCGGCCGGAGCGTCCCAGTCCGACGCCGCGGTCACGGTCCCCGTGTACGTCGTGAATCCGACGAGGACCGCCTCCTCTCCGGAGCGCTGGCGCACGAGCTGCCCGAGGTTCAACTCTCCAGCCCCGCCGAGCTCGGTCGCCCGCGCGTCTCCGAGATGCGAGTTGTGCGCCCACACGGCGATCTTCGGCTGCCGCTCTTCCGACTCCAGGAATCGCGCCAGCGCGTCGAGCGTCTCGGCCATGTGCGTGTCGCGGAGGTTCCAGGACGAGACGCGGCCCTGGAACATCGCGCGGTAGTAGCGCTCCGCGTTCCGGACGAGTCGCGCGTTCTGTTCGGCGAAAAAGTACTCGTCCCGCGCGATGCGACCGTCGCGCTGGGCGTACTCCGCCGCACGCCGCCGCATCTCGATCAGCTGACGAACGACCTCGTCTTCGCAACCGGGCGTGAGCCCGACCGTCGCGGCGTATCCGTACGCCTGGGTGTCCTCGCCGAAGTGATCGAAGCAGGCGTACCAGTACCGCGCGCGCCGTGCGGCTTCCGGATCGACCTTGTCCAGGTACCCGAGAACCGCGTCCATCGAGGCGTGCAGGCTGTAGAGGTC
>DASWDK010000097.1:0-3692 GCA_036395335.1 Thermoanaerobaculia bacterium | reverse complement strand
CTATCAGTGGGACGCGCTCCTCCTCGAGACAGGCCTGCTCGCGATTTTTCTGTCGCCTCCCGCATGGCGGGTGCGCTTTTCCCCGTCCTCTCCTCCTTCCGCGAGCGCCCTCCTCCTTCTGCGCTGGTTGCTCTTCCGGCTGATGTTCTCGTCCGGCGCGGTGAAGCTCGGAAGCGGCGACCCTGCCTGGCGTTCGCTGACCGCTCTCCGCGTGCATTACGAGACGCAACCTCTCCCCACGTGGATCGGCTGGGCATTCCACCAGCTCCCGTCTTCTTTCCAGACGCTCTCCTGCGTGTTCCTCTTCTCTGTCGAGCTCGGGATGCCTTTTCTCGTTTTCGCGCCGCGCCGCGCGAAGCGTCTCGCCTTCGGCTTGCTGGTCCTTCTCCAGATCCTGATCGCCTTGACCGGCAACTACGCCTTCTTCAACTGGCTCGCCGTCGCGCTCTGCGTGCTCCTGCTCGACGACGCGTCGCTGCCGTCCTGGCTCGGTCGCCGAGCTCTGACGCCGGCGAGGGCCACGCGACCACGCCGCTGGCCGGTGGGAGTCCTTGCACCCGTTGCCGTCGTGCTCCTGATCGCGAGCTGCCTGCAGCTCGTTTTCACTGTCCGCCGCACGGCAACGGGAGTGCCCCGGGCCGCCGTCGCCCTCGTCGAGTGGCTGTCGCCGCTCCGGAGCGTGAACCGGTACGGCCTCTTCGCGGTCATGACGACCCGCCGGCCCGAGATCATCGTCGAAGGGAGCGACGACGGTCACGCGTGGCGGCCATACGAGTTTCGCTGGAAGCCCGGAGCCGTCGGGGGGCGGCCGCGTTTCGTCGCTCCCCATCAGCCCCGCCTCGACTGGCAGATGTGGTTCGCGGCGCTCGAGAGCTGTGAAGAGAATCCCTGGCTCGTCAATTTCCTCGGGCGCCTCTTGCAGGGCGAGCCCGCCGTCCTGCGGCTCCTCGCGACGAACCCCTTTCCAGCCGGGCCGCCGCGCTACGTCCGCACTCTCGTCTACGACTACCGCTTCACGGACCGGCCGACGCGCCGCCGGACGGGAGCGTGGTGGAAGCGGGAACTCCAGGGCCCCTACTGCCCGATCGTGTCGCGCGACATGTTGCGTGAAACCGGTACGACGACGCGTGAATCGCGACAATACTGAACAGGACAGGAGCCCGTGTATCCCGTCGGCGACTACCGCATCGTTTACCAGCTCCGGCGCCGGGAGCTTCTCGTTCTGATCGTGATGGTCGGACACCGCCGGGCGATTTACGAACGGGCCAGGAGGTTCCTCGGGTGATCGGGTCGGGCTCAGACCCCGAATCTCTCCGGCTCCCAGGCGAGGCCGAGCTCGCCCGGAGGCGCCATGTATCCGAGCAGGGCCGAGGCCGCGACGACCGCCGGGCTCGCGAGGTATCCCTCTCCGCCGACGCCCATGCGGTTCTGCCAGTTGCGGTTGAACGAGGTGATGGCACGCTCTCCGCGCGTGAGCGCATCGGGTCCCTGGCCGAAGCAAGGCCCGCACCACGACTGGCGGATCGCCCCGCCGACGGATCGAAACACCTGCGCGATTGATTCGCCCTCGAGCCGCGGATCGGGCGATTCGATCTGGCGGCCTACGCCGCCCGAGCCGGGGAACACGGCGAGGCTCTTCGCCACCTCGCGAAACCCTTGCTCCCGCGCCGCGCGGATGACGAGCGCGGCGGAAAGCAGATCGTCGTAGCTTCCGTTCGTGCAGGAGCCGATCAACGCTTTGTCGAAGCCGAGACGCTCCCGCGCGACTTCGTCGGCGGGGAAGGCGTTGCCGGGCGAGTACGGTTTCGCGATCATGGGCTCGACCGAGTCGAGCTCGAGCGTCTCGTCGAGCTCGTAGGCCGCGTCCGGGCCCGGAGTCACGCGCGGGTAGGGCAGCTCCTCGAGAGCGATTCCTTTTGCGCGGTACCAGGCCTCGGTCACCTCGTCCTGCGCGAAGATCCCGTTCAACGCCTCGCCTTCCGCCATCATGTTGGCGATCGTGTTGCGGTAGGCGATCGGGAGCTGCCTGTCCGTGTCCACGAACTCGACGGACATCCCGCCGGACTGCTTCGCTCCCCACCGGCGCAGCAATTCGAGAACGATGTCCTTTCCGCTGGCCCATGGCTGGAGCCGGCCCCGGAAGACGACTCGCCGCTGCTTCGCGAGGGTGAAATAGATGTAGCCGGTCGCCCATCCGAACCCAAGTGTGGTCGAGCCCACGCCGAAGCCGACCGCTCCGTAGGCGCCATACGCGCGGCTGTGGGAGTCGGCGCCGGGGATGAACTGACCCGGCAGCACCAGCCCCTGTTCGGGAAAGTAGAAGTGGAAGATCCCGTCCCCGGGCGTGGCGTAGTAAGGCTTCTCGATTCCGTGGATCCGGGCGAACTCGCGACCGATGGACGTCTGGCGCTCGTCGGCCTCCTTGCCCGTGAACACGAAGTGATCGTTCGCGATCGCCGCCTGGCGCGGGAAGATCGCGTTGCCGCCGGTGATCTCCCGGAACGTATGGATCGCGAACGGAGCGGTACCGTCGGACGCCGGCAGCAGGTCCGCGTACACGCGCAGCGTCGCCCCGGAAGCGACGTTCGAATCCCGGTCCACCCGGTGCGCCCAGACGATCTGCTCCGTCGCCGTCATGCGCCTCGCGGTCTCGGCATCGGGCCAGATGATCTCCGGACACGTTTCGACAGATCGGCGAAACTCCCGGCGCCCGACGGCGAAAATGCCGCCGCTGCGTCGGATCTCCTCTTCTTTCGGGGTCAGCGGAACAGGCTCGTACGCCTTTCCTTTCGTCTCGTTCTTCAGCCGGCGCGTCGCGACGTCGAAGGCGAAAACGTCGTCGTCCTCCGCGTCCGCGACCGCCTCCGCGCTCTGAACGACGTGGAGACCGAGGTTGAAAGCGTTGCGGCGGAAGATGTCGCCCATGTTTGCGCCGCACACGACGACGAGCTCGAGCCCGGCCTCCTCGGCAACGCTCTTCAAGCCCGCCGGGCTCATCTCGCGCGACGAGCCGATCGCGAACCGATCTCCGGCGACGAGAAAGGTCTCGCCTCTGTGGACCCGCTCGCGGAAGTCGGGCATGAGGTAGCGGAACGCGCCCGCCTTCCAACGCTCGTCGAGATGCTCCAGGCTTTCCGATACACAGTCCGCGGCAGGGGTGATCTGGTCGGTGTCGATCGCGTCGAGCTTCCGGCCGGGGACTTTGGGATCCCAAAACACGAGTGCCTTCCCGCGAATCGTGCGCGGGCCACCCTCGCCGGCCGCGTCGGAAGCCCGGGGGCCGGGCAGGCGATCGATCGACATGCCCGGCTTCCGACGCGCGGGCTCGATTCGGTGCATCAAGGTAAACCTAACTCTTTTGCGGTCCCGGCCCCTGTCGCGGTCCCGCGCCTGCGCTCCCTCGTGCGACCACCGCTCTGGCGGCGCAGGACCGAGGAGGAGCAAGAAGCGGGTCGGCCACACTCCACACGTAACGCGACAGGAGTCGGCTAAACTCCACTCGAGACGCCGCTTAATTCTCGTGACTTCTCTTCGGATCGTGATCGTGAAGCCCAGCAAGTACGACGAGCAGGGTTTCGTCGAGCGCTTCCACCGGGGCTTCATGCCTAACAGCACCATGCCGTATCTCGCGAGCATGACCCCGCGCGAGGTGTCGGGAACGCCTTGCGCGGTCCACGCCGTCGACGAATACG